>CAUSIL010000007.1:0-20633 GCA_963531395.1 uncultured Campylobacter sp. | reverse complement strand
GCCGTGCGCGCCACGCTAAAACTAGACGTCGAGGGCGAATAAGTGTTTCACGCGACCACCATTTTAGCCTATAAAGGCAAGAACAAATCGGTCATCGGCGGCGACGGACAAGTGAGCTTTGGCAACACGGTGCTAAAAGGCAACGCGGTAAAAATCCGCAAAATCCACGGCGGCAAGGTCCTAGCGGGCTTTGCCGGCAGCACCGCCGATGCGTTTAATCTCTTTGATATGTTTGAAAACAACCTCGAGCACGCCAAAGGCGACCTGCTAAAAGCGGTGATCGAGTTTAGCAAAGAGTGGCGCAAGGATAAATACCTGCGCAAGCTAGAAGCTATGATGCTAGTGCTTGACCGCGAGAAAATTTTCCTTTTAAGCGGAACGGGCGACGTCGTAGAGCCGGAGGACGGCAAGATAGCCGCTATCGGAAGCGGCGGCAACTACGCCCTATCCGCAGCCAGAGCTCTGGATAAATTTGCCCAGATCGACGAAGAGGAGCTCGTAAAAGAGAGCCTAAAGATCGCGGGCGAAATTTGTATTTACACGAACACGAACATAAAAACCTACGTTTTAGAATAGAGAAAAGATGAATTTAACCCCAAAAGAGATAGTGAAATTTTTAGACGATTACGTCATCGGGCAAAAGGACGCTAAAAAGATCATCGCCATCGCGCTACGAAACCGCTACCGCAGGATGAAACTAGACAAAACGATGCAAGATGACATCATGCCAAAAAACATCCTGATGATAGGCTCGACGGGCGTAGGCAAAACCGAGATCGCAAGACGCTTGTCAAAGATGATGGGCTTGCCGTTTATAAAAGTAGAAGCTAGCAAATACACCGAAGTGGGCTTCGTCGGACGCGACGTAGAAAGCATGGTACGCGACCTGGCGGCTGCATCGGTAAATTTGGTCAAAGCCGAACAGCGCGAGAAAAACCGCGAGAAAATCGACGAATACGTAAAAGATAAGATAATAAAAAAACTCCTGCCGCCTCTGCCGACGGGTGCAAGCGAAGAGAAAAAAGCCGACTACGAAAAAAGCTACGAAAAGATGATGAGTAGGCTCGAAAACGGCGATCTAGATGATCTAAGCATCGAGATAGAAGTCGTGCAAAATAGCTTTGACGCTGGAGCCAACGTGCCGCCCGATATGGCGCAAATGCAAGAAAGCTTCGTCAAAATCATCGGCCTAAGCAACAAAACCGTCAAAAAAGAGATGAAGGTAAAAGACGCTAAAGAGGCGCTCAAAAACGAAGCTAGCGATAAAATTTTAGATATGGAGAGCATCAAAACAGAAGCCGTGCGAAGAGCCGAGAACGAAGGCATAATCTTTATCGACGAGATCGATAAAGTCGCGGTGAGCTCCGGAAACTCGGGCAGACAAGATCCGAGCAAAGAAGGCGTACAGCGCGACTTGCTACCTATCGTGGAGGGCTCAACGGTGACGACTAAATTCGGCGCCATAAAGACCGATCATATCCTTTTTATCGCCGCGGGCGCCTTTCATATCAGTAAGCCAAGCAATCTAATCCCGGAGCTTCAGGGGCGTTTCCCGCTGCGAGTCGAGCTTGATAGCCTAGATGAAAATGCGCTGTATCAAATTTTAACCCAGCCTAAAAATTCGCTACTCAAACAATATGAAGCGCTTTTAAAAACCGAAAACGTGGAACTTAAATTTAACGATGAAGCCATCAGAGCTATCGCCAAAATAGCTCAAAACGCTAACGAAAAAATGGAAGATATCGGCGCTAGACGCCTACACACCGTGATCGAGCGCGTGATCGAGGATATCAGCTTTGAGGCTAACGAGCACGGCGGCGAAACTGTAGAGGTGGACAAAGCCCTCGTAGAAAAGCGCCTCTCAGACGTCGTCGAGGATCAAGATCTAGCGAGATACATCTTATGAAATCAGGCTTTGTCAGCATTATCGGCCGTACAAATGCAGGCAAAAGCTCGCTTTTAAATTTTTTGCTTGATGCGAAGATCACCATCGTCTCGCACAAGCAAAATGCCACGAGGCGTAAGATCAGCGGTATCGTGATGAACGGCGAAGATCAGATCGTTTTTACCGATACGCCGGGGCTTCACGAGAGCAACAAGACGCTAAACAAACTCATGATAAACGAAGCGATAAAATCGATGGGCGACTGCGATGCGATCGTGTTTTTAGCGCCTATTCACGACGACATAGGCGACTACGTCAAATTTTTAAATCTAAATCCGCAAAAACCTCATATCCTGGTACTCACCAAGGTTGACGAAGTCTCAAACGCCAAAGTGCTTGAAAAAATCGCGCAGTATCAAAAATTTCAAGACAAATTTACCGCGCTTTTGCCTTTTAGCGTCAAAAAGCAAACCTACAAAAAGCCGCTTTTGGATGAAATTTGCAAACTTTTGCCTGAGCACGAGTATTTTTACGATCCGGAATTTTTAACGCCGACAAATGAAAAGGAAATTTTTCGTGAATTTATCCTTGAGGCGCTCTACGACAATCTAAGCGACGAGATCCCCTACTCTACCGACGTGCTCATAGATAAGGTCAAAGAAAAACCGGAAATAACCGAAATTTATGCCACCATAATCACCGAGCGTGAGATACACAAATCTATGATTATCGGAAAAAACGGACAAACCATCAAAAGAATCGGGATAAATTCAAGAAAGTTAATATCAAATTTTACAGGACAAAAAATCCTCGTAAAGCTCGTTGTAGTCGTTAAAAAAGACTGGCGAAAAGACGAAAAAACTATAAAAAGCTTGAATATTTTATAAACGTTTGTTAAGTTGCGTCACTTTTTATGATATAATACATATGTGATTTGTCTATGATTTAGCAGTGGCTAAATTTGAAGCAAGTCGCAGATAAAGGAAGGATAAAAATGGCAAAAAGTAAAAACGCTACTCCGGCAATAGTCGCGTATGATCCATACTTGCAAACATCTTTTGCTTTTTCCGACAACAAAATTCAACCCGTGGAATTAAGCAAAGCTAATAAAAATAGCTATTTTGTGTCATACATAAAATATAAAGATCTTATTGTAGGAAATGTAGAGATACCGTCCTCAACCGAAGAAGACGATGTATCTAATTTAATAACGATTAAAGCCTATGAATTATTTAATTTGGATCCGGCAGCCGAGTATAAAATAGTATATAACGAATTTAACGGGGTTTCGTCCGAAAATAAAATTTTCAATGTCTTTATATCAGATGTATTGTCAAGCAATAAGTTATTTTCGCTATTTGTCAAAAAAATACCGTATATTGACTATGTAGTAGCCGCTCCTTTGGCTTTTGAGGCGCTGTATAAGAAAAATATACTATCGGCTCAAAACGTAGATGCATTTATAGTAATGCAAGAAGATGATGCATTTATAGCCGTATATCAAAACGGAGAATATGCACAATCAAGGCCGTTTAGATACTCATCAAGAACTATCAGCGAAAAATTTTCCACCTTAAGCGGCGATAAGTTAAACGATAGTTCTTTTTTTAATATCATAAAAGACGGCACAAATACGCCAAACGAAAGAAATAAGTCCTTTATAGTAGAAATTTTTGATGAGATAATTTATTATACTAGCGATGTAATTGATAGTTTAAATAGATTCGGCGGAGCCAATGTATCAAATTTATATATAGTCTCAGATGTCCCGATGGGAGATTTTTGCGAGTGCATTAAAGAAAAAATTGGCTTAACGGCAAGCAACCTTAATGTTTCAGTAGCCATAAACTCAAAAGAAGTTCAAGCCAGTACCCTAAATGAAATCTTAGTAGTTAATGCGCAGTACTATCAAGAGACACGCGACAATAGCTTCAACTTTTCAAATTTTTTAAGGCCGCTTCCGTTATTTCAGCGCAGTAGCGGTAAGCTAATAATGTATTCTCTGCTGGGTATTTTAGGCGGTATAGCTTGGCCGATATATCTTTACGTTTTTGCTACGATAACAGATATAGATACGGCTGACAAGAGAAGCGAGCTTGAAGTAAACCAGAGAGACTTACAGAGAATAGAAGCGGAGCTAGCAAGGCTACAACAAGAAAAAAACAATATAACCGCAAATATCGGGCTAGAAGAAGAAAAGATGAATTTTAGAAAAAATACGATCTCTGAAATTTATAATAAAAAAGTAGAATATCCTATGAAAAGTATAGTTTTGTTTGAACTTAGTAATCTAATAAACAACAAAGATATACAAACAGCCAAGATAGTAAATTCAAATAGAGATATGAAGATTATGCTAGTTAGTAAGGATGAGAAAAAACTGACTGAACTTATACAAAATATTAGTAATTCAGATAAATACTCTATAACGACAAAAGAGATATCTCTAGATAAAAAATACGGCGTTCCTTCATATGAAACAAATGTTACTATAAAGATAAAATAATGAGAAATGATAATATTTTTACGAAAATCGATAACTATTTCGATAATAAGAAACCGAGCGAAGTTTCCGTAATGCTTCTTGCAAGTCTAATACTTAGCGGAGTCGTTATATACTATGCAATCATGCCGTATGCACAAGAGTACCATGACAGCTCAATGTCTGAAAATAGCTCTGTGACAACCAATCTAAACGAAGTTAATAATAAGCTTGATAGTCTAAGTTTAAATAACGATAGAAATAACGATAGAAATTTCAAAATAAATCAAGAAAAAAATGATATTGGACAATTACAGATAAAACTTGCAGATACGCAAAAAATGAACCAGTACTTTGATGATAAGCTAAAAGAGTTATCTTACTTGATATTTAGCGAACAAAGCTGGGCCGACTTTTTAGATAACTTAGCTTTACTAGCAAATAAAAATAATGTAAAAATAACAAAAATATCAAACACCTTTAAGGAACCTAGTGCCGAAAAGATAGAGCAAATGCTAGATATAAACATATCGGTGGACGGTGGCTTTAAAGATATAGTAGGATATATTAATGCCATTGAAGAATCAAAATTGGTTGTTGATGTGAGCAATATCGACATCAATTCCACAAACGGAAAACTTAATGGTAATCTAGGAGTGTATGTATGGGGAATGAAATATCAATGAAAACATACGGCATTGCTTTACTATTGTTAGCAAATTTGGCATCTTTTGCCAGCGATACCCAAAGCGAAATTGAGGGGTATGAGGATAAATTTGCGGCTATAAACAAAGAGAGGAAGGGACTTGATGCTTCTGATTTAAATAAACTGTCGGATCCTTTTCTTAAAACAAAAGCTACCGTCTATAACACTGAAAGTAACTCTACGGCTAGTATATTTGAATTACAAGCTTTATTTAATAATAAAGCAAAAATTAATGGAAAATGGTATCAAATAAGAGATAAAATAGGTGAATATGAACTATCGGCAATCAGAGGATCAAGTGCTATCCTAGCAAATAAAGAACAAAAAATAGATTTAAATTTAAAAAAGGGGGAAAATAAAAATGTTATCATTAAAATTAAATAAAATCATACCTATTTCTATATTTACTGCATTATCACTATCTTCTCTTAGTGCTGGTAGTTGTGACAATAGGGTATTTAATCTTAAAATAAACGAGCAAGTTACAGTACAAGAAGTATTAACTCAGCTCTCAGATATGTGTCATTTTAGTATCGTATCAAAAGATCAGTTTGCAAAAGATGCAATAGGCGAGCAAATATTTGGTGTAAATATAAAAGACAAAACGCTAAATGAAATTTTTACTTTATTGTTATCCGAAAAAGATATGAGCTATACGTTTTCTCAGGATGTGTTAAAAATTTCTTCTCTCCAAACAAAAACTTTTAAGATTGATTACATAACTTCTATTAGAGAGGGTACCGCAATAACAAAAGCATCTGTTGATTCAGCCCCGGCGGAAGTTGGGCAGGATAAAGATGATCAAGCCGCTGGGGAAATAGGTGCCGGCGGGGGTAAGCTTGATAATATTATAAAAACTACGGAAAAATTTGATTTTTGGGAAAAGCTTGATACTGAGATAAAAGCCATCCTAAACAATACCACAGAAAGTATAGTTGCACCAGATCCTGTAATTAATGCAAATGCCGGACTAGTAACGGTTACAGGTACTGCGGCTCAGCTAAAGAGGGTTTCCGAATACATTAAAGATATACAAGAAAGGCTAAAAAAACAGGTGGTTATTGACGTATCAATAATATCTGTCGAACTTGCAAATAGCTACACAAAAGGCGTAGATTGGAGTAAATTTAATATAGGATTTAAAACTGGACTATACAATCGTCCGGTTACAACCGGGGTAACAGAAACAGTAGGACAAGATGCCAACGGTAATCCTACAACTACATTGAGTAGAACTTATGGATTAATACCGGCAAATGATCTGTTTTGGTCAAATAGAGGAAATGGTCTTGGGGGCGGTTTTTCTCAAAGTATGAATTTGATTGCCGGATTTAACTTTAACCTAGATGGCGTACTCAATTTTCTTGAAACTAATGGGCGTACAAAGATAGTATCAAGCCCTAAAATTACAACACTAAACAATCAACAAGCCTTAATATCTGTAGGTGATAATGTAAACTATCGCGTTCAAGAAGAAAGTCAAAACAATAACTCTCTAAACGGTAAAACTACTATTACATATAAGCAGTATTCTGTATTCATAGGCATACTACTAAATATTCTACCGGAAGTTTCAGACGACAATAAAATTATGCTTAGAATAAACCCGTCATTAAGTAGCTTTAAGTATACGGAAGACGATACAAGACAAAGCACTGCCATACGAGAAATAGCTCCAGATACTATACAAAAGAAACTTTCGACGGTAGTACAGGTTAATAGCGGCGATACTATTGTTTTAGGGGGTCTTATAGCTCAATCCAAAGGTAAAGACAATACCAAAGTTCCTTTTTTAGGAGATATTCCAGTTCTCGGGAATGCTTTCAAGAGCACAAAAGATAGTCTAAGAACTACTGAACTTGTTTTTATAATAACCCCAAGAATAGTTGATATATCAAATCCAACACCGATAAATCAATCACTAAAAGATTTGGGATTTTCAAGGTCGATATATGAGCGGTAACAAATATACTACTATAAAAAATATTTTTGCTGATATAGGGCAAGAATCAGACTATATCAATTTGGATAAGTCTATAGTAGCATATAAGAAAATTTTGGATTTATTGCAAAAACCAGTAAAACTTATTGTATTTTACGGTAAGCCTGGGTGTGGCAAAACCTTTTTGTTAAAAAAGATAGTTTCAGACCTAAAGGAACAAGGCGATATAGTTTTTTTCCCTTATCCTTTTTTTAATGAAGCGGAATTTGTAACATCGCTATATGAAGGGATTTTTAAAAAGGAGCCTCAAGAAAAGATAGAGAGTTACGAGCAATTCATTAAAATATACAAAGCAAAAACAGATGATGTGCAAGATAGAAAACCAGTAGTAGTCATACTGGACGAGTCTCAGTTGTATCCAGAAATTTTACTGGAGAAGATTCGAATAATGTCAGATAGCGGATTATTTAAATTTTTATTTGCTACGCATGAGTATATAGACAAAGATATACTTTCAAGAGATTATTTTAAGACTAGAGTATGGGAAAATATCGAAATGGGATCTGTTGATGTCGGCGAGATGAAGGTTTATTTGGAGAATAAATTTCAGAACAATCAGTTTTATTATATTTTTTCAAAATTTACAGAAAGTCAGTTTGAAATTTTAAATAGTTTAAGCAAGGGTAATTTAAGGATGTTAAATAAGCTTATGTTTAATATTTTTGAACTTTACGAGTATTTTGACGCAAATCAACCTACTATAATAGGAGGCAATACGATGGTAACTAAAATAATAGAAATGGCAGCCATTAAATCGGAGCTTATAGATGCTTGAGACATACGAGGTATTGGAATTAGAAAGGCGATGGAGAGCCTATGACAAAAAAAGAAAAGAGTTTAAGTTTAAAGATAAAAAAACTTATATTTATGCAGTATCTGCCGTACTTGCTATATCCGTATCGGTATCATCGCTTACATTTTATCTACTAAAAGATTCACTGGTTAGCGGTGTTGCCAGTAGTACTATAAGTAACGATATTAAAGAGCCAAGCAAAGACTCTAAACATTCTGAGATTAACGAACAAAAGAAAAATCTAGACCCATCAGATAATACTCTTTTAAATTCGGATAATTTTGGGATAAATGAAAACCTATCCGAAAAGCAAAACAACAATGTCAGTATAGCTGGAGATATCGATCCGCAAGAAGAACAACATGGCTGGGTAAATGTCAATGATTTGCCAAATAATGCAGATACTGTCAGTAATTTTTCAGCGGCTAGAAATATAGGCGGTAAACAAGTTGCCGTAAAAACACCTAAGGAAGAAAAGATAAATTTTGATTCTGATGGCTCCTTTTCATCAAAAAATACATCAAGCGGACAAGGCATTAATAAATTTCAAATACAGTCATCTGCCTCAGAGGTTTCAGTTGATGAATTAAAGGCAAAATTTGATAAAGCCAACAGCTCAGACATAGCCGTCTTGATAGCAAAAAGATACTACAGTACAAAAGATTATCAAAATAGCGAAAAATGGGCTCTAATCGCTAATGAATTAGATAGCAATAATGAAGAAAGCTGGATTATATTTGCTAAATCTAAATATAATCTTAAGCAAAAAAACGATGCCATAAGCGTTTTAAAAATTTACAACGATAAGGCAAATTCTGCCAATATCGAAGATTTAATGAAAAAGATAGAGGACGATACTGCACTGTAAAATTTGTGCAATATCTTGCTTAACGTATTTTTATTTTAGAAAATAAAAGGATATTTTTTAGTGAAGAAAGTTTATGAACTATTTTTAGCTACTGCGCAAAAAAATGAATTAATATCGAATACTCAGTATCAAAATATTACAGCACAGTTAAGAGAAAAAGATGATTTTGAGACAATAATCCACCAGGAAATACCAGACTTAAAAGACGAACTCGTCTACGATATCTTAGGTGAATTGTATAAAAAACAAAGATTAAATATCAACGAAATAACAGAAAATTTTGCAATAAATTTAAAAGATTTTCTAAAATATATAGCTTCTAAATTTAAACTAGAGTATATTGAACTAGATAATGTGGACATAGATTATAGGCTTTGCGAAAAAGCACCATTGACGCAACTTAAAACGCACGAAGCCCTTCCTGTCAAAGAAGATGAAATTGCGGTATATGTCGCCTTTAAAAATCCATTTGATATGTCAGCCCAAGATAGGCTTCAGTCTATATTTAGTAGAAAGCTACTAAAAACCGTTATTGCAGATCCTGCCAAAATAGACAAATATCTTAGCAAAGTCGAGCTAAACGATAGCGTCAAAGGCATCGTAGCAGAAATTAGAAAAGAGCTCTCGTCTACAACGGTTATTGGCGGTAATGCCGACGAAAATAGTTCTGGTATTTTAAAACTTATTGAAGTTATCTTAAGAACATCTATCGTTAGTAGGGCAAGCGATATACATATAGAAGCTACTACGACAAACTGCGTCGTCAGAGGTCGTATAGATGGCATGCTAGCCGAGCTTTTTATATTTGACAAAGACTTATTTCCCCCTTTAGTATCGCGTATGAAGCTACTTTCTAATATGGATATAGCAGAGCGCAGAAAACCGCAAGACGGTCGATTTTCAGCTCAAGTAGCAGGCAAAGAATACGATTTTCGTATCTCTACATTGCCTATTTTACATGGCGAAAGTATAGTTTTACGTATCCTAGATAAGTCAAAAGTTCTAATAAGTCTTGAGAATTTAGGTATGCATCCGGCTACTTTTGAGAAATTTAACAAAGCAATGAAGGCGCCTTACGGTATTATATTGGTTACCGGCCCGACCGGCTCCGGTAAAACAACTACGCTATATGCGGCTCTAAACGATATAAAAAGCGTAGAGACTAAGATCATTACCGTTGAAGATCCGGTGGAATATCAACTAAATATGATTCAACAAGTCCACGTCAATGAAAAAGTCGGTCTTTCGTTTGCCGCCGCTCTTCGCTCTATTTTAAGACAAGATCCCGACATTATAATGATAGGCGAGATCAGAGACCAGGAAACTCTTCGCATTGCTATTCAAGCAGCCTTAACCGGTCACTTAGTATTTTCAACGCTGCATACGAACGATGCGATAAGCGCGGTCACTAGAATAGCAGATATGGGCATAGAACCTTATCTTATTAGTGGAGCGTTGGTAGCCATAGAGGCTCAAAGACTTGTAAGAAAATTATGTCCAAACTGCAAACAAAAGACGATTTTACCTTCAAATTTACAAGAGCAGTTTAAAGACTTTTTACCGCAAGAATATCAGTTTTACAAACATGTCGGTTGCGATCAATGCTCTCAAACGGGATATATGGGCCGAGAAATGATAAGCGAGGTTTTACCGATAAGCGATACTATTTCAGCCATGATAGCAAACGGTACAACAAAAGAAGCCATTAAAGAAGTTGCATACAGAGAACACTTTATAGATATGTTTAAAGATGGAATCATAAGAGCAGCTAGAGGCGTTACAACGATAGATGAAGTATTTAGGGTGGCTAAAATATGAAATTTTTTGAAGTGGAATATATGGCTAACGGTCGTAGGCAAAAGATGACCCTAAAGGCCAATAATAAAAGCGAGGCGCAAGCCATAGCAAAAACTAGGAATGCCGGCGTAGTCGTAAAAGTCGGAGAAACAAAAAATGTTCCCATTCAAGAACAGTTTGGAGGTTTGGTAGAAAAGATGTCCGTCTTTTTAGGCGGCTCAAAGATAAAGATAAATAATCTAATTGCTTCTTTTAGACAATTAAGCGTTATGACAAATGCCGGAATTTCAATCCACGACAGCATAAAAGAGGTAGCAAAGTCCACCGAGGATAAAAAACTAAAGGCGATATTTACTACGCTAAACGACGATCTTAACCAAGGTCAAAGTCTTACCGACGCTATTATGAAATTTAAAAATCAATTAGGCGACGTAGTTATAGCCATGATAAAACTAGGTGAAAATACAGGTAATATGTCGGAGTCTTTACAAAAACTATCTGATATATTGCAAGAAATTTGGGAAAATCAGAGAAAATTTAAAAAAGCCATGAGATACCCTATAACCGTAATGTCGGCTATGGCTATTGCTTTTATAGTGCTTATGATGTATGTCGTACCTAAATTTAGAGAGATTTTTGAGCAACTTGGGGCAGATTTACCAACCCCGACTATTATCCTACTCGGCATAGAAAGCGCTCTTAGTAATTACGGTCTTTATATGTTAATTGGTTTTATAGCTACTATTTTTATTATGAAGCATCTATATAAAACCAATCAAGATTTTAAGTATGGCTTTGATAAATTTTTATTAAAGGTGTACTTAATAAATAAAATCATATTTTATTCTACCATGAATAGATTTAACCTAATTTTTACAGAACTAGTTAGAGCCGGTATCCCGATAGCAGAGGCTTTAGAAACAGCGACATTGACGGTTGACAACCAAGAAATACACGATAAGCTAGCAACCATAAAAATAGCCGTCCAAAGAGGTATATCGCTAACGGAAGCTATGAGAGATACCGAACTTTACGAGAGTATGCTTATTCAGATGCTAAGCGCAGGAGAAAGAGGCGGCGCGATAGACGCAATGCTTGAAAAAGTAACGGATTATTATAAAGCCAAATTTAGCGACCTAGTAGATAATATATCAGGCTATATAGAGCCTATTATGCTCTTATTTATGGCAGCCATGGTTATACTCCTAGCTCTTGGTATATTTATGCCTATGTGGGATCTTGGAAATGCGGTTCAGGGTCGCAAATAAGAAATAAGAAAAAGGAAGAAAGCTAATGCAACAAAACTTTCAGGAAAGACAGGTTAATAGCGATGCTTTTTTGGTCTCTAAAACAGATACCAAGGGCAGGATAATATACTGCAACATACCTTTTGCTCAAATAGTAGGAGCAAAAGGTAATGAGCTTATCGGTAAGCCTCATAACATCGTAAGGCATCCTGATATGCCTCGCATAGTGTTTAAAATTTTATGGGAGTATGTAAAAAATAAAAAAGAAGTTTTTGCTTATGTTAAAAACAAAAGCTTTGACGGTTCTTTTTACTGGGTATTTGCCAACGTAACCGCATCCTTGGATCAAAAAGGCGAAATTATCGGTTATTATTCTGTTCGCCGTAAGCCAAATCCAAAAGCGCTAGATGTTATTATACCGCTCTACAAGCAACTTTTAGAAGCCGAAAAAAACGGCGGAATGGACGCTTCATCAAAACTTCTTGATAGCATATTGCAAGAAAAAAATAAAAGTTACGATGAGCTAATGAATAACTTGCAAAGACTATAAACCAAGGAAAAAAATGTTTTTTAAGAAAGAAAAAGTAAATTACGATGAGATTTTAAACGTAGTTGAGCAGGCTAGAAACGGCTTTTTAGAACCTAGAATTTTACAAATCGATCCAAATTCGCAGATCGGTAAAATCGCCCTTGGAATAAACGATTTACTTGATCAAATCGAAGCTTTACAGCGAGAAATGGGGACTTGCGTAAAATCTGCAGAAAACGGAATAACATATAGGAATATCTTTACGGAAGGTTTTCGCGGCCTTTTTAAAAGTAACGCCGTTTCGATGAGCGAGGGCGTAGAGGGCATAAAAGCCGGGCAAAAAGGTAAGGTAAGAGGTCTACTATCGGAAAAATTTAGCGAATTAGGAAACGGTAACGACGGTATTTTGGAAGTACAAAACGACCTAAATCAAAGCATTAAAAATCTGACTCAAATAGCGACTATGGCGCAAGATACTTCGTCTAAGGCAAACGAAAGTATGTCCGCGGTAAGCGAACTAAGCATTAATATGGGCGACCTTGAACTCCTGATAACCCAGTCTACGGAAGCTATTAGAAATTTAACGCATAGAACCGAAGAGATTTCTTCGGTTGTAAATTTAATCAAAGATATCGCCGAGCAGACAAATTTACTTGCTCTTAACGCCGCTATAGAAGCCGCAAGAGCCGGCGAACACGGTAGAGGATTTGCCGTCGTTGCCGACGAGGTACGCAAACTAGCCGAAAATACGCAAAAAGCCACGAGCGAAATAGGCATAAACATCCAAACGCTTCAGCAACAAACAAACGATTTAAACGAAAACTCAAACAAAATCACACAAATAGCGCAAGTAGCCAATGTAAGCGTAGCTAAATTTAAAGATGCCGTAAACGTCTTTAGCCAGGGCGCGACGCAGAGCGCAAAAATTTCAAAATACGTCGAAAATAAAACCATCGGCATCATCGGCAAGATCAACCGCGTAACATATTTGCAAACGGCTTACTCTAACGTTATAAACGAAAGAGGATATGATGAAAATATGGAGCGCCAGGCTCAAAATTTAAGCGCATGGTATGAGAGTGCCGCGCCGTATTTCGCGAACTCAAAAAGCTTTGAAAAAGCTAGCGTACCGGCAGCGCAAATCAGCGATCTAGTAATGGCAAATCTAGAAGAGTCAAAGAACGGATACGACGTAAAAGATATCCAAAAATTCGTCGATAGATTTACCAAAGTCAAACAAGCAAGCGGCGAGATATTTAAAATCATAGACTTGGCCATAGAAGAAAGCGCCAAATAAAAAACCTTAGAATTTAAGTCATTTGGCTTAAATTCTAAGCCTATATATACAGCAAATATCGCCGTACATCAAATTTGCGCTAAATAATCTTAAGCGGATTCTTCCGCTACTTCATATTGCTACATATTTTTAAAATAACGCGGTACAGCCAGTTTATCAAGACTTCATTGCAAGCGGCATATTTCGTATCTTTGGTGTTGCTATATGCATAAAACCCAGCCTCTCTGCATCCATAGCTAAGAGCCACACAAAACTATTTCTATAAGTGAAGTGAAGTGCGAAATTTACTTTTGCTTAGCGTTATCATTGCTCCATATTTGAGAAGTTTCTTTTAAATTTAGTTAATCTATATTTAGCATACCTTTGTCTGCTTGTAGCGATAAAGCAAGTCACGGCTCTCGTGCTAGCTTTACTTTTTTTGCCACTAATAGAACGCGCTATATTGAGAAACTCTCATAATATAGGCAATTAACTCGCTAGCATAGCAGAAATATAAACTCTTTGCCGTCATGCTTTAGCATATCTACTTCGCTACATTTGCACTCTTTAAAAATATAGTTTTGGTCATAACTACTATTTATTTGCTTAAGCTTAAATTAAAAAAACTTTTAAGAAATATCACTGTTCTCTCCAAATTTTAAAGCGTAAGGTTACTGATCTAACCAAAAATCAAATGCAAGTCCGCAAATTTTAAATACAAAACTCAAAAACGGCTGGAAATTTTTACCTACTTGAAATTTAACCGGATTTCAAATCCAAAACCCACTAGCCTCGGCTGATTTAAAGACGGCACGCATTAAATATACCGATCAAAATATAAAGACAAAAACTAATTTCCCTTCACCAAGGCTTGAAGTTAAACTCGGTCAAATAGCCCTGACAATCGGGGTTTTAGTTTATTTTATACCTAAAATTTGAAAGCTTTTTATAAAAATTAGCATAAGCACAGCTACTAAATTTAACAAACGCAAGCAAAAGCCCAAGTATGGCTAGCGGCTACGCGCTAAATCGCTAGCAACATCATATCAAAACTACCTGCGTAAAATCTCAAATTTATTAAAGGCAAAAACCCGTAATTTGCTAAATTTAACTTAGAAACGGCGTACAAAATGTGCAACTCAAAACCGCAAGTCGTGAAAAATAGTAGGTTTGTGCCCGCCGTTTAAGCATTTAAAATTTTAGCCAACTTAACAAAAACAAAAGCAAGCAAAGTTCACCTGCACTCGTTTTAAATTTGACCGAATTTCAAAGCAAATTCGGTCAAATTTAAATGCAAAATTTAGCCCAGCAACCTCTTTGCGCACTCGCTTATGCTCTTGCCGTCGCTTCTAGCGCCGATTTTTTCTTTAGCCGCTTTCATTACGGTGCCGATATTTGCGCCCTCGCCTAGTCCGGCGATGATCGCTTTTATCTCGGCCTCCAGCTCGTCTGCGCTTAGTTGCTTTGGCAAATAGCCGCTTATGATATCGATCTCTTTTTGCTCGTTTTGCGCCAGATCGTCCCTGCCGCCGTTTTTATACTGCTCGATAGAGTCCATGCGGCGTTTTATCTGGGTTTGTAGGATCGGCAGCACCCTTTCGTCGGTCATTTCGGCACGCTCATCGACTTCGACTTGCTTGATGACCGAGTTTACGAGCCTTAGCGTGTCGCGGCGAAAGTTGTCTTTTTCTTTCATCGCAGTCTTGATGTCCTCTAAAATTTGCTCTCTAATAGTCATTTTTTCTCCTTTAAATTTAAGTGGGCAAATTATAACGAAGCTAAAATTTAAAGCTAATAAAACCGCCTAAATTTGGCTTGCTTAAGAAAAATATAGTTATAATTAGCCATTCATTTTTAAAAGGACTTGCTTGAGAAGCGACAATCTCTTTGCATTTGCGATCTTTATAATCACCGCATTCGGATTTTTCGTTTGGGGTTACCAGTATATCCCGACTCATCACTTTTTACTTTTTAGTATCGCTAGTATTTTCGGTATCTTTATGGCGTTTAACATCGGCGGTAACGACGTTGCAAACTCCTTTGGCACGAGCGTAGGAGCCAAGACCGTCACGATAAAGCAAGCCCTAGTTATCGCCGCTATTTTCGAGCTTAGCGGCGCGATATTTGCAGGCGGCGAGGTAACTAAAACCATCCGCGAAGGCATAGTAAGCTTCCCGCAGGAGGGCACGGAGCCGATGCTTTTCGTGCTCATTATGATGTCGGCGCTTTTAAGCTCGGGCATTTGGCTTTTTATCGCGTCTAAAAAGGGACTACCCATCTCCACGACGCACTCGATCGTTGGCGGTATCGTTGGAGCCGGGCTTACGATGGGCTTTACGACGATGGGCGGGGATAAAGCGCTAGCTATGGTTTCCTGGGGCGAGATAGGCAGGATCGCCGTTAGCTGGGTGATCTCGCCGCTGCTAGGAGGCATCCTTTCTTACTTCATTTACGGCTACATAAAGTCTAAAATTTTGATCCCGACTCGCAAATTTACCCTAGAGTTAAAGGTACTAAAACGCGAGCGTAAAGCCTATAAAGAGCGTTATCTGCAAGAGCTAAAAACAAAACCCGAAAGCGAACAGATAAGGATACTAAGCAAGATCGCTGTCCTTGACGACGACGACGTCGAAAGCGGCGAACGCAGTGAATACAAACTCGCTATAAAAGCCATGAAAGAGCGCGAAAAAGAGATCGATACGTCAAAAGCCATGCGCAAACACATCCCGATGGTGGCCGGCATCGGCGCGATCATCATCTCGTCGATGATGCTTTTTAAAGGGCTTGAGCATCTAAATTTAGACCTAGGTTTTATCGGCACGATCTGGATTATCTGCGTCATCGGCATAGTCACCTATCTCGCCACGCTTGCGATGATAAACGTGATGAAAAAAGACAATGCCGAAAAGAGCACGAACCGCATTTTCTCATGGTTTCAGATATTTACAGCCTCCTCGTTTGCATTTTCTCACGGCGCCAACGACATCGCAAACGCCGTGGGTCCGTTTGCCGCGATCCTAGACGTGCTAAAAACAGGCTCGATAAACGCTACCGCACCGGTGCCGGGCATCGCGATGGTAACATTTGGCATCTCGCTCGTGGTGGGGCTTTGGTTTTTAGGCAAAGAGGTTATCGCTACCATCGGTAGTAAGCTAGCCGAGATCCTGCCTACGACGGGCTTTAGCGCCGAGCTAGCGGCCAGTACCGTCATCCTGCTAGCCACAAAGCTCGGTATCCCGGTATCATCGACGCACATCCTCATCGGCGCGGTGCTTGGCATCGGCATCCTAAACCGCGATGCCAACTGGAAAATGGTCAAACCTATCGTACTTGCGTGGGTTATCACCCTACCGATCGCAGGCGGCTCGGCGGCGCTCATTTATATGTTGTTAAAAACGGTGCTAGGATTATAAATTTAACCCGTAGTTTGGGTGCGGATTTGTCCGTTTGCTTGTGCGTAAAATTTAATCTAAAGCTCGTAAAATCGGCGATGATTTTATAAATTTGGGCTAAATTTAGCATGCTCTTTGCCGTGCAAATTTGCGTTTAAAATTTATCGCTTGCATTCGACATTTGCGTTCGGTCGGTAATTTTTAAAAAAGGAAAAATATGAGTAAAATTTTATCCTCCGCGCTTGCAGCCTCGCTTGCTTTTACGATCATAAACGCGCAAGGATACGCAACTATAAAACAAGCAGATCCCGCGATATCCACGAAAACGCCGATGCCTAGGGCAGATGCGTTAAATTTTACGCCGAGCAAAAATGCTAAATTCGTATCGCAAACGGCCGACGACGCGCCCCAAAAAGTAAATTCCGTCGATATCTACGTCTCAAATCTATACTCGGCAAGCGGCGGCATGCCTAATTACGTACGCGTTTACGATGCGATAGACGGCCTACTCATGGAAAATAACGTAGAAAGTCTGCAAAAGGCGATAAAAATCATCGAGGACGCGCCGGGGCTAGTCGCGCCTAGCACGTTAATGACGGTTGCCGCGCGCGCCTTTGATCTGGGGCTAAAGGACGAGGCGGCGTTTTGGTTTTATGTCGGCAAAAATAGATTCATCGTTTTTACCGAAGTCTTAGATGTCAAAGACCCGGTATTTGCCTCCACTATGGACTTAAATTTAGCCTTCGTTAAGCTTGTAGGCGACGTGATAAATCCCTACGCCTTTTGCGATCTAAAAAAGCAACGAGCCGCCGTTTCACGGGCAAACGAATGGACAAAAGCTCACCCTTACGAGGCGGTGTTTTTAGAGCGATTCCCGTCTAAATTTAAAGATCGCAAAGCCGCGCTCAAAAATGCCGAAGGCTTATTAGAAAAAAGTCTGCAAAAACAAGACGAGTATTTTGCGGATCCTAAAAATAAAGAAGAATTTTTTAAAAAACGCAAGCAAAATCGCGCCGACGAGAGATTTTGCGACTAAATTTCGCGGCTAATCGCAAACTAAATTTAAATACGTCGGCTAAATTTGCAGATAAATTTTGCATCCTAGGCAAAGCGGGTAAGCAAGCCAAAATTTAGCCTAAATTTGCGGTTAATCTAGCAAGCGTGCAAAATCATGCTAAGTCAGCCGGAATGCATAGCTGTTTTGCAGGTGCAAAGCGGCAAAAATCTAACGCCTAAATTTAGATGAAGCGGTTTTGTAAATTTAGCTTAAAATTTCGCGGCTAAAATTATAGTAATAGCCGCATATAAAGCGATAAAAACTCAAAAACGAGGCTCTAAATTTAAGCTAAAAAGCAAAGCCAAACACGCTAAAAAGTAGAAAAACAAACGAAAGGAGCAGACGATGGATACAAACGAAAAGTCCAAAAACGGCTTTAGCATTCGCGACTCGTTTTTTGTTTTTTTAAAATCAAGACGCGACGATTTGCGTTACCTTCGCACCCCCCCCCATAGCCTTGAACGCACGGGCCACCGAAATAGGCGAATTTACGCGAGGGTTTTGCGGTAAATTTAAATAAATACAAACTAAAGTTAAAGGAAAAATATGGGACTATTTAAAAAGATATTTGGCGACGAGTCGGACGCAAAAAGAGGCCAAAATACAAACGATAAAGAAAACGAACCTGTGTTTTATGCAGACGGCGAAGACGCGGCGATGCTAGAGGCTTTTAGGCAGGCTAGAGAGAGCTTTAGGTACTTTTGGCGCGAGCTATACTGGGAAAATCACCGCATTATCCCGGGGCTTGACTTCGCTTGCGTCAAGGTCGCCTTTTCGCAAGATATCAGCGGCCATACGGAGGTCGAGCATATGTGGATAAACGACGTGTATTTTGACGGCGAGCGCATTTACGGCGTGCTGGCCAACGACCCAGACATACTAACTAGCGTCGCAAGCGGCGACGAAGTCGCGGTGTCGCTAGAGCAAATCAGCGACTGGATGTTTGCGGTAGACGGTAGAGCATACGGCGGCTTTAGCGTGCAAGCCATGCGTAAAGCTATGAGTCAGGACGAGCGCGCCGAACACGACGAGGCATGGGGGCTAGATTTTGGCGATCCGGACGTAGTTTTGCTAGCCTACGAGCAAGATACGCATCCGCAAAATCTCATCGAGCATCCGATGAGCGTAAATATGAAAGAAGAGTTGCAAAAGTTTTTAAGCCAAAATCCAAAAGAGATAACGCAGACCGACGATGAGGGCTATACGATGCTCCACCGCGAGGCGATCGCCGGCAACCGTACGGCGATCGAGATCTTGCTCGCTAAGGGCGCTGATAAAAACACTAAAAATATCCACGGCAAAATCGCGCTAGACTACGCTAGGGCGCTTGGCTGGGATCACGTAGTACAGGCGCTTAGCCAGTAGTTTATACTAGCAATTAAGCTTAAATTTACGGCTCAAATTTTATTTTGCGAGCTTATAGCGCCGCGTAAACGGCGCTTTGCCGTCGGTAAATTTAACTAAATCGACTAAAGGCAAAATCGCGGTTACGGGCTTACAAACAAGACTTTTGCCGCGGTTACGTATCTAAATCCCTTCTGCCGAATCAAGCCCGAAGAATTTAACGTATAAGTCCGCTATCTCTTTAGATGCTTCTTCTACGACTAGGTTTAGCTCATCGTTATTTATCGTTGCGTTGTTATCGCTCTGCGGCATCTTTACTCCTTAATTTTTGGATTAGTTTATTGGATATTAGCTTTTCTTTGTTTTGACTACTTATATTGGCGTCGATATAGATTACCTTTGCGGGGTTATTTTTGTGCGCTTCTAAAAACCGCAATACATTCTCTCGTCTTTTTTCTTCATTTGCCCATTTTACAAAAGATTCGGTATCTTTAAATGTAGCATTTTCGTCCAAACAGTGTTTAGAGTAAAAATTTATCGTATCGTCAAATCTTTTTATTTGTTCGGGATCTGGCGGCTTTGGTTTGTATTTTAAAAGACCTTCATGATATAAGCACTCGGTACATAAATGCCTATATTTGTCGTTTTTGCGCAACCTAGCCTCGCCTTCTTCGTCTCTGCCTTTATTCATTTTATAGATATAGCCTTCCTTTGCTGCAGTAAAAACTCCAACTTTATCGTGACACTTTTTATATGCCTCTTTCAGCTCCTCACTAGTAGGTTGCCCCGAAACGTTGTTGTCTAGGAGTAAATTTAGCATAGCTTCGTAGCTTGGTATTATGCTCAGTCTGTCAAAGCAGTCAAATTCTTCATATCTTTGGGCTTTAAATTTACATTCTGGCTTATACCCCAGCTCAAAAAGCATTTTTGAAATTTCCAGTAGATTATTGGATATGACGTAGTGAAATGGGTCTACTGCGTCCTTTGAGTCGGTATCCATAAAACCGTAATTTATATGTATGTCGTCTTTATCTATCACTATACTATCTATCAAGGCGTAGACTGCGTGGGTTAGATAAAACTGCACCGCTTTGACTTCCTCAAGCCCGACCCCGCTATCAAGCAGCAGCTTGGCGGTCTTAGTGGAGTTGTTTTCTATTGCGTAGGCTAGAGGCGAGAGCTTGTAGTTATCTTTTGCGTGAGCGTTTGCGCCCATATCTATAAGCCTTTTTGCCGTGACTTCGTCGTCGTAAAA
>CAUSIL010000006.1:0-20863 GCA_963531395.1 uncultured Campylobacter sp. | reverse complement strand
AGAAGTAAAATTTAGCGGCTCCCGGCCGGTGCGCTTCGGGGCCGCTTTTTGGTAAATTTGGATTTTGCGCTTGCGGCTGGGTTAAATTTGGCTGGTCGCAGGCTTTAAATTTGGATCAAATTTGACGCCCTCCCGCACCCGCTCGGATACGGCAAATTTGACTGCTAAAAAGGTAAAATTTAGGCTCGCGTTTCCATCCTTTGCGCTAGTCTAAATCTTACCTTTTCCTGCCAAGCGTTTGGGAAAATAGGACTCCGAAAGACAATAGCAACGCCTGAACGCTTGGATTTTAGTAAAACGCCGCCTAGATTTTTCTACTGCTTAAATTTATCCGTTTGCTTCATAAATTTCGCTTTGAATTTTCAAATTTACATCCTTGTTGCCGTAAAATCGATATAATCAACAAAAACGACGGAGGCGAAAAATGCAAAAATTTGTCGAGCAAAAATTTATCGGCGAGCGCGCGATGTTTGGCGCAAAGGACGCGGAGTTTGAGCGGTGCGGGTTCGCAGCGGGCGAGTCGCCTCTAAAGCACGGGCAAAATTTGCGCCTAAAAAACTGCACTTTCGAATGGAAATACCCGCTGTGGTATACCAAAAACGTCGCCGTGGAGGGCGGATTTTTGATGCAGATGGCGCGCGCGGGCATCTGGTACGCTCGGGACGCGAGCTTTAAAGATACGCTAATCCAAGCGCCAAAATCCTTTCGCAGGTGCCAAAACGTTAGGCTAGAAAACGTAAATTTGACCCAGGCCGAGGAGACGCTGTGGAGCTGCGCGGACGTGGAGATAAAAAACGTCTGCGCGCGCGGGGATTATTTTGCGATGAACTGCGAAAACGTGCGCGTTTACGGACTAAATTTGGACGGGAACTACGGCTTTGACGGCTGTAAAAACGTGCTCGTCGAGGATAGCAAGCTACTTAGCAAAGACGCCTTTTGGAACTGCGAAAACGTGACCGTGCGAAACAGCTTCATTAGCGGCGAATACCTCGCGTGGAACAGCAAAAACGTGACCTTTGAAAACTGCTTGATAGAAAGCCTGCAAGGGCTATGCTACATGCAAAATCTCGTGCTGCGCGGCTGCCAGACGCTAGATACCACGCTAGCCTTTGAGTATTCAAGCGTGGACGTAGAAATTTTAGGCGGCATAGCTAGCGTGAAAAACCTGCTCTCAGGCGTTATAAGGGCAAAAGAAATAGGCGAAATAATAATGCAAAAAGAGTGCGTAGATCCTGCCGCGACTAGGATAATTTTAGAAAAATAACGGCGCGTTTTGCCGGCGGCTTTTATGAGTTTTTTGCTTCGTTTTACTTGCGCGGCAAAGCATAGCTCAAACTTTGCCTAAAGGCCGCAAAAACGCATAATAAAAATTTATCAAAAGGAATAAAAATGAAAAAATATATCGCGATTACGGGCGCAAGTTTTGGTATAGGAGCGGCTACGGCAAAGGCCTTTGCTAGGCGCGGAGAAAATTTAATCCTAATCGCGCGCAGAGCGGAGCTGCTGCAAAACTTAAAGGACGAGATCGCGCAGATCGCGCCCAAATCCGACGCCATTATTAAAATTTGCGACCTTGCTTGCAGCAAAAACGTCCGTGCGCTCTGGGAGGAGGAGCTAAAAAGCTACGAGCTAAAGGCTCTCATCAATAACGCCGGCTTTGGCGACTACGGAGCCGTAGGCGAGCAAAATTTAGATAAAACCGAGCAGATGTTGCAGCTAAACGTCGTCGCGCTTACGCTGCTTTCTAGTCTATTTGCGCGAGATTATAAGTATAAGCCCGCTCAGCTCATAAATATATCTTCTGCGGGCGGCTACAGCATCGTGCCAAACGCCGTGGCTTACTGTGCGAGCAAGTTTTTCGTAAGCGCCTTTACCGAGGGCTTGCACCGCGAGCTGGCGCAAGATAAAGAGGCTAAAATGCAGGCTAAAGTCCTGGCGCCCGCTGCGACTAAAACGGAATTTGGCTCCGTAGCGACGGATGACGCGGACTACGACTACGACACGGCTTTTAAACGCTATCATTCAAGCCTTGAGATGGCGGAGTTTTTGCTCGCGCTTTACGATAGCGATGTTTGCGTGGGCGCGGTTAATCGCGATAGTTTCGAATTTAGCCTAAGCAAGCCGAGGTTTGATTACGCGGGCAAATGACGCTAAATTTAGCTAAATTTAGGGCTATGCGCATAACCAGATGAGTAAAATCTAAAAAAGAGCTAAATTTTAGATAAAATGCCGGAATGTTTTATAAGGAGAAAAATATGGAATACAAAATTTTAAACGACGGCAACAAGATGCCGATTTTGGGACTTGGCGTATTTCAGGTAGATCCGAAAGAGACGCAAAGATGCGTTGAGGATGCGATCTCGGTCGGCTACCGCAGCATCGGCGTTAGCAACTTCTACGCTGATCGCATCGTCGATCTGTGCGAAAACAGCGGCGTCATCCTCGCGGTAAATCAGCTAGAATGCCATCCGTTTTATCAACGCGAGGCTCTAAAGCGCACGCTTGATGGTTATGACATCGCGTTTGAATCATGGGCGAGCTTCGCGGAGGGGCAAAACGATATATTTAAAAACGCCGTTTTAAGCGGTATCGGCGAAAAATACGGCAAAAGCGCGGCTCAGGTTATTTTGCGCTGGCTAATTCAGCGCGGTATTGCCGTCATTCCAAAAAACGTAAAAATCGAGCGAATGAGGCAAGATTTCGATATTTTTGATTTTGCGCTTTCGCCAGAGGATATGGCCGCTATCGCTGCGCTTGATACGGACAGGACGCTATTTTTCGACCACAGAGACGACGACAAGGTAAAATGGCTCATAAACTGGGCGAAAGAAAATGCGCCCAAATCTTAAATTTAAAAATCTACGAGCTTTTTAAAATTTGCCTGCATTAAATTTAATCTTACGGCGGGTTTAAATTCGGACGGAAATTCGTATCAAAGACGGTCAAATTTGCCCGTGCGAATTTGATCGCCGCTATAAACTCGCCGAGCGGATCTTGAAATTTAAACCTTTTTGGCTTAAGTCGCTCGCTTAGGACAAAACGGCGGTAAATTTCGATAAAAACGTTACGGGCGCGGCTTTGCGTCCAAATTTAACCGATACGAAAGCTTTGCGGTTTGCAAATTTGCGCAGTTAAATTTAACGAGCCGTTTAAAAATAAATTTAAAGGAAAAATATGTCGTTTTTTAAAAAATTAAAGCTAGCTTTTTACACGATTTGTAGCCCCGAAAAGCTTATTTCGTTTAGGCTCGAAAAGCCCGATCCGCGCTACACGCGCGAAGCGAATTTTACCCTAAAATACGGCGTCCTTAACGCTCATCAAAATATGAACGCCGTCACGATCGCCTACGACCGCTTGTGTGAGGAGTATACGGGATTTAAGCCGCTTTTTATCATCGAAAACGCTCCGCAATGCGAATATACGAATATGCACGCAAGCTCTAGTTTCGAGGTGCTGGACGAGGATGAGTATAACGCGCAAAATCCTGACTCGCGCGACTTTCCCGCTGCGGAGTTTCGTTTGATGCTGGACATCCTAAACGATCCCGAGTATAAGGCCGAAGTGAGCGAATTTTACGGTAAATTTAGTCTAAACTACCCGTATAAGCTAAAAGCGCTAGAATACGTAAATACCCGCGACTACGACGCGCTTGACGAGGATATCGACGTTTATCTGTGCCCTTGCGAGCGCAGTACGGACGTATTTGCGAGAATGATTCAGGGGTATTTTGCGGACGATTTTGAGCCCGAGCAGACGCATGCGTTTATTTTAATGATGAATGAGCGATTTGGATTCGAGTTTATCGGCATAGGAGCTACGTTAATGCTATTTTACCGCCGCAAAAATTTAAGCGACGATAAGGCAGAGGAGCTACTGCAAGAGCTGGCTAAAATTTACGATACGCCTTACGAAGCGATCAAAAAAGCTCTGTGGCATAGCGCGTTTGGCTCTCGTAAAACGATCGTGCTGCCTTTTGCCGAAAACATCGAGGACGTCGTCGTAGAGAAGCTGTAAAATTGGGGTAAAATTTACCCCTAAAACTCAAAATTTTAAGCCCAAATCTTAAACATTACAAAATTTTAAAGAAATTTTAGCTACACTCAGCAAATTTTATAAAAAAGGATGCCAAATGAACCCTTCTAAATTTATCTGGATGGATGGAAAATTAGTCAAATGGGAGGACGCTAAAGTCCATGTCCTAACCCACTCGCTTCACTATGCAAACGCCGTATTTGAGGGCACGAGAGCCTATATGACGGATAAGGGCTTAGCGATATTTCGCCTAGGCGATCACACCGCGCGCCTACTAAAATCAGCCAAAATGACGATCCTAAACGTCAAATACACGCAAAAAGAGCTTGAAGACGCGCAGGTTGAGCTACTTCGCGCAAACAAATTTAAATCAAACATCTATCTACGCCCGATCGTTTACCTAGGCTACGGCGTGATGGGTCTAGCTCACACCAAAGCTCCCGTAAATACCGCAATCGCGGCATGGGAGTGGGGTGCGTATCTAGGCGAAGAGGGCCTAAAAAAGGGCATCCGCGTGAAAATTTCGAGCTTTGCCAAACTAAACGTCGGCGGCCAAATGAGCCGCGCGAAATCAAGCTCAAACTACCTCTGCTCGCAAATGGCAAACTACGAAGCCAAAGAGGCGGGCTACGACGAGGCGCTGCTGCTTGATAGCGAGGGCTACATCTCGGAGGGGCCGGGCGAGTGCTTTTTTATCGTGGAAAACGGCGCGCTAATCACTCCTCCAAACGACAGCAGCCTAGCTAGCATCACGCAAGATACGGTCATCAAAATCGCTCGCGATCTAGACATCGAAGTGCGCAGAGAGCGCATCACTCGCGACCGCGCATACACTGCGGACGAGGCGTTTTTCACGGGTACGGCGGCCGAGGTCACTCCGATAAGCAACATCGACAACCGCGTTATCGGCGCGGGTGAGCGCGGAGCGGTAACTAAACGCCTACAAGACGCGTATTTTGACGTAGTTTACGGACGCAATCCAAAATACGCCTCGATGCTAACTTATATTTAAGGAACGAAATGCCAGCGGATTTAAATGATTATTTTAATAAAAAACGAGGCTCCGGCGGCGGAGACGATAGCGGCGGCGAGAGCAAGGGGCCGAAAGTAAATTTTAAAACGCCTGATTTTAAAGGATTTGGTAAAATTTCTGGCTTTGCCTACGTTATCATCGCGATAGTGGCCGTGATCGCGCTCACGCAGCCTTTTGTAGTGATAAACTCCGGCGAAGTGGGCATCAAAGCTACCGCCGGTAAATACGACCCGTCTCCGATGCAGCCGGGACTACACTTTTTCGTACCGTTTATACAGAAAATATTCATCGTCGATACCCGCACGCGTATCATAAACTATACCAGCAGCGAGGATATCGGCTCAATGTCTTCAAAAGGCGGTGCGGCTAGCGGCATCATCCGCAGAAATTCGCTCTCGGTGTATGATGCTAGAAATCTACCCGTGAGCGTGGATATCACCGTGCAATATAGGCTAAACGAGATTACCGCGCCCCAAACTATCGCGGAGTGGGGATTTTTTTGGGAGGATAAGATTATCGATCCACGCGTAAAGGATGTCGTGCGAAGCGTCATAGGCAACTATAATGCCGAGGAACTGCCGACCAAGCGCGATGCGATCGCTAAGTCCATAGACGATGGCATTCGCAAAAATATCGAGACACTAGCCAATTCGCCAGTGGATCTGCTGGCTGTGCAACTTCGCGAGATCATCCTGCCTGAAAAGGTAAAAGAGCAGATCGAGCGCGTACAAATCGCTAAACAAGAAGCCGAACGAACCAAATACGAAGTAGAGCGCGCAAATCAAGAGGCGCTCAAAAAAGCAGCCCTCGCAGAAGGTACGGCAAAGGCCGCTATCATCGAGGCTCAGGGTCGTGCGGACGCTGCTAAGATAGAAGCCGACGCGCAAGCCTACGCAAACAAAGAGGTTGCAAAAAGCCTCGATCAAAATTTGCTAAATTTAAAACAGATCGAGACGCAGGGTAAATTTAACGAGGCGCTACGCGAAAACAACGACGCGAAGATATTTTTAACGCCTGGCGGAGCGGTGCCGAATATCTGGGTAGATACGAAGGATAAAGCAAAGCAAAGCGCGATAACGCAATAACTTTTGCTTGAAGCGGCTCGTCTCGCGAGCGTCTTTAACGGAGCTAGTAAAAATTTAGCTCGGCGGACTACTTGTCCGGCCTACGCTAAATTTTTACGTCGCTTCTACTTGCAGTTACGACCGCAAGGAAAACAAAGCCCTTTCTCGCTTTAGCGTTACGATCATAGCGAAGTAAAAATCCATCTCGCGATATTTCTCCTTGACTTTTTTTGCACCCAAATTTGAAGGTAAATCCGTAAATTTAGCTTCAAATTTTACCGCCGAAAGCCATGCCAAAACGCCGTATTCGGCTATTTTCGTAAAATTAAAAAACAAGACGTAAAACTATGTTTGCGTAGTTTGAGCTTTATCGCCGCATTTATAGCAATTAGTGCGTAGTTTGTAAATTTGATTTATAGATAAGATTAAATTTTCGTAGCTTTGCGTCGCAAGTAAATTGCGCCATAGTATTTTTATGCGTCGCTCTTTTATTGCATTGGTTTTTGCGGTATTTTTGGTTAATTTAATATCAAATTTACTTAGCTTTTGATATTCTTGCGAAAAATTTTTTAGTTAAAAGGATAAAAAATGGCAGTAAAAATAACAAATATTTGCATAAGCTGCGGTTCTTGCATCGACGAGTGCCCGACAAACGCTATCGTGGACGACGCAGATAACCCGACCGGAGATGACGCATACTACGTCTATGCGGATAAATGCGTCGAGTGTGTAGGATTTAACGACGAGCCTGCGTGTGCTTCAGCCTGTCCGACCGACGGTTGCATCGTTTGGGACGCTCCTTATGCTGGCCAGCCTTCTCGCGCCGAGATAACCGCCGATATGCGCATGGGCTCAACCGCGGTAATACAATAAATTTAAGCCCGCATTTTGGGCTTATTTTGAATTTTAATTTTTTTTTGATATAATCACCGCCTTATAAAAATCACAAAAAGGAAATTTTATGCAGCAAACGCTTTCTATTATTAAGCCTGATGCCGTAAAAAAGGGCGTTATCGGAAAAATCGTGGATAGGTTCGAAAGTAACGGACTAAGAATCGCCGCTATGAAAAAAGTCAAACTAAGCAAATGCGACGCAAAAGCTTTCTACGCAGTTCACAAAGACAGACCTTTCTTTAATGATTTGGTTGATTTTATGGTGAGCGGACCGGTCGTAGTTATGGTGCTTGAAGGCGACGATGCGGTAGCTAAAAACCGCGATCTAATGGGTGCGACCAATCCGAAAGAAGCAAAACCTGGCACAATAAGAGCCGACTTTGCCGAGAGTATCGACGCAAACGCCGTTCACGGTAGCGACAGCCTAGAAAACGCTAAAAACGAGATTGCGTTTTTCTTTGCGACAAGAGAAATTTGCTAAATTTGGGCTAAATTTTGAAAATATCTTTCGCCAAAATCGCAAATAATCAGATGCCGTTTGAGTTAAACTCGGACGGACTGATTTTTAACGGCGAACTAGGAAAAATAAACCAAAATTTGGTTAGTTGCAAAGGTAAAATCGTAGGCGAGATAGCTCACAACTGCGACCGATGCGGCGAAGATATAAATTTAAAGCTTGATGAAGATGTAAATTTGATATTAAGCGACGGAATTTATAAAGATAAAGAAGAAAACCTCGACGATGTAGTTGAGTTTTTCGACGGTTTTATAAATTTGGAAGAAGTATTAACAAGTGAAATAGAAGCTTTTAAAAGCGATTATTTTTATTGTGAAAAATGTAAAAATCTATAAAGGAGAATAAAATGGCAGTACCTAAACGAAGAGTAAGTCATACTCGTGCGGCAAAGAGAAGAACACACTACAAAGTAACGCTTCCTATTCCCGTAAAAGATAAAGACGGCTCATGGAAAATGCCTCACCGCGTAAATAAAACTACCGGAGAGTATTGATACAAATGACCAGCATTTGCATTGACGCGATGGGCGGCGACTTCGGTCCGCAGCCTATTATCGGTGGCGTGATCGAGGCTTTAAAAGAAGTAAAATTTGAAGCTATCTTGGTAGGCGATACGAAAATTTTGGAAAGTCTCGTCCCGCAAAATTTAAAACAATACGTAAAATTTATTCAAGCCGACGAGATCGTTTCTATGAGCGACGGCGCCACTGACGCGTTAAAGCGAAAGGAAAGTAGTATTTTTAAGGCTATAGAGCTACTTAAAAATAAACAAACCAAGGCCGTAGTTTCTGCTGGACACAGTGGAGCCACGATGAGCCTTGCCACGCTTCGAGTCGGACGCCTAAAAAATGTTTCGCGCCCGGCTATTGCGACGTTGATGCCAAATGTTACTGGCGGTAAAACTCTAGTTTTGGACGTCGGCGCAAACGTAGACTGTAGGCCGGAACATTTGTTTCAGTTTGCGGTAATGGGCGAAGCTTATGCAAAGGAAATTTTAAAAATAGAGTCGCCTAAGGTAGCGCTTTTATCAAATGGCGAAGAAGAGTGCAAGGGTAATGATGTTACCAAGGAAGCCTTTGCGATGATTTCAAAACTTGATAGTTTCGTAGGCAATGCCGAAGGCAATCAAGTCTTTGATGGAAGCGTCGATGTCATAGTTTGCGACGGATTCGTAGGAAATATTTTGCTAAAAACCAGCGAAGGCGTAGCCGATGCAATCAGCAAGATTATCAAAAAACACGTTAAAAAATCTCCCGTAGCAATTGCCGGTTCGCTTCTCATGAAAAAAGTTTTTAAGACTTTAAGGCAGCAAGTAGACTACGATGAATACGGCGGAGCGCCGCTGTTAGGCGTAGACGGTTGTGTCATAATCAGTCATGGAAAAAGTACCTCTAAAGCTATCAAAAATGCGATATTTCAAGCATTAAATTTCGCAGATTCTAATATAAATAAAGTTATCGAAGACGAGCTTTCACGCTTTGCCAAATAAAATATAAGGTTAATACAAATGCCAAAAGCCTCGTTAATATCCATAGCTGCATATACCCCTGCTAAAATTTTAACGAATTTAGATCTTGAAAAAATGGTAGAAACAAGCGACGAATGGATAACTAAACGAACGGGCATTAAGCAAAGACGAATAGCGCAGGATGAAGATACTAGCGACTTGGGAACAAAGGCGGCGAGGTCGGCGATCGAAAGGGCAAATCTGAGAGCAAAAGATATTGATGCCGTTATCTGCGCGACTATCTCCCCCGATCATTTTTGTATGCCCTCGACTGCCTGCAAAATCGCTAAAAATTTGGGTATAAATTCCGTTATGGCGTTTGACATAAGCGCAGCTTGTACCGGTTTTATTTATTTGCTTGAACTTGCTAAGTCTCTAATAGAAAGCGGCAGTAAAAAAAATATACTCATAATCGGGGCCGAAAAACTAAGTAAAATAGTGGATTGGACAGACAGGACGACTTGTATACTATTTGGCGACGGAGCCGGCGCGGCAGTCGTAAGCGCCGATAGTAAAAATGAGATTATAGACGTACATACTGCAGCCGACGGTAACTATGCCGAGCTGCTTATCACGCCGGGCGGAGAAGAAAAATTTATTAAAATGTCCGGTAACGAAGTTTTTAAAGTCGCGGTTCAAACATTAACCAAAGACGTCGTAGAAATTTTAGAAAGAAATAAAATTCCTAGCGACAAAATCGATCTTTTTATCCCGCATCAGGCAAATTTGCGCATTATCGAAGCGGTCAAACAACGTTTAAATTTTTCAGACGAACAATGCGTAGTAACGGTCGGAAAATACGGTAATACTAGCTCGGCTTCCATACCGATGGCAATGAACGATGCTTATGAGGCCGGTAGGCTTAAAAACGGCGATTTGATTTTATTGGATGCTTTTGGAGGCGGCTTTACTTGGGGTTCGGCTTTATTAAAATTCGGCGGCGAAAGCTACAAAAGATAATTTTTTACAAATGCGGTAATTTCTGTAAATTTAGGTTATTTTAAATAACGGTAATTTGCTTAAATAAATTTTGAAATTTTACTATCTCAACTACAACCCTTCTAAAATCAGCCGAATACGAATACGATAAACAAATTATTTTTCCAAGGGCTACGACATGATAGTAAATAAAATTTACAAAATTTTTTTCTTGCGACGATGTAGAGCTAAATATCAAACGAGAGTCTATGCTCGAGTTTAAACTATATTGCGACGACAGAGGACCGGTTAAAGCCATAGTCTTCATAGTTCCGGGTCTAGGCAGTGATTACGAATAACAGTTGTCGCGAGCATCTAGGGCAGTTTGTATCCGATAAATTTAACCTATAGTAAATTACCGCCGTATCGGCAATAGACCGCAAAACGGAGCAACTTATTTTTTAGAGACCTAGATAAAATAGTTTTCAAGAAAAATACCCAAAAATTTTGAGCAAAATTAGTATCGAAACGCTACCTGCGCTAGATACTAAAATTAACAAAAAAGCGAACGGCGATTTGCCAGCAATTTTAAATCGCAAATGTCGGTTACGCTGCAACCGACCAAAAACGAATATCAAAATTTCGGCGTCATGTAAGCCCAAGACGAGATAGAGGCTGCGCTTTTATTAAGACAGTCCGCCGCTTAAATATGCAACCAATAAACGTTAGCCGTAGTCTTAACCGGCAGTTTGCACGGGGGTATACATAAACGGCCTAGCAGCAAATTTGCGCTGCGGTTATAAAGGCTGCTTTAGGCTTATAACGGCTACGCAAAGCTAAACCGGGAACTTACGGTTCTTGACAAAGAATTAGATTACGCCAAATTTAGCCAATATTTTACCGATATATTTTAAAGGTATCTGTATCTGCGCCTTTGCTAAAACAGCGCAGGCGCCGTTAAAAGTCCTTGTTTTGCTTTTACGAGCGCGCAAAGAGATACGAAACTAGCTACATCTAAAAATCCAAAGCTCACGCCTCAAAACCAAGCTAGCTATCGCTACGCCGCAAAAGACCGCTGCGCGCCTTCTAAAGAAAAACGCAACTTCATAAGTAGCTTTAAAATTTAGGTTTTTGATGCGACGTTATACTGGATAAAATCGGAATTTATTAAGTCGCTAGTTTGCGGTTTAAATACGCGGACAAAGGTACTAGTCTCAAAAGCGCCACCGCAAATACCAGACAAAATCATGACGCGCGAAAAATAAATTTACGATAATAAACTGCAAGTTAAACTACGGACGCTCTATGCTTGCCCTGGCTAGCATAAATTTAGCAAACAAATGTCAGGCATCCATGAGCGTGTTATACTAAATCTGCTTTTTGACTGCGGAGCAAAATTTGAAACATTGCAAAAGATTAAATTTATCTCTTTTTAATTTTTAGATGATATAATTTCGCTACAAATAAAAATTATTAAGGAGAAGAAATGTTAGTAACAAAAAAAGCGCCTGACTTTACGGCTGCAGCGGTTTTAGGAAGCAATCAGATCGTAAATGATTTCAACCTATATAAAAATATCGGCGAGAAGGGCGCGGTAGTATTTTTCTACCCTATGGACTTTACATTCGTTTGCCCTAGCGAGATCATCGCGTTTGATAAAAGATACGACGAATTTAAAGCTCGCGGTATCGAAGTTATCGGCGTTTCAACGGACAACCAATTCTCTCACTTCGCATGGAAAGAAACTCCGGTAAACAAAGGCGGTATCGGCCAAGTTCGCTTCCCGCTAGTAGCCGATATGACGAAGTCTATCGCTCGTGGTTTTGACGTACTTTTAGAGGATGCGGGCGTCGCGCTTCGCGGCAGCTTCTTGCTTGATAAAGACGGCACCGTTCGCCACGCGGTCATCAACGACCTTCCGCTTGGAAGAAACATCGACGAGATGATAAGAATGGTCGATACGATGCTATTTACGAACGAACACGGAGAGGTTTGCCCTGCCGGTTGGAACAAAGGCGATAAAGGTATGAAAGCCGATACCGCAGGCGTCGCGGACTACCTATCTCACAACGCGGATAAGCTATAATCATCTAAATTTAAGGGCGAACTCTCGCCCTTATTGATTCTTTTTAGATTAAAATATCGCAAATTTAATACAAAATATCAAAAATTAAATCAAAAAATAAGTTTTTTTTACTATAATCTAGCTTAAAATTCAAATTTATTCGGAAGGACTTATAATTCAAATGAACGTTACGTATAATGACGGCTCGTTTATGCGCGAGGATGCGGTAAACGTATTTGCTAGAGCTATGAAAGACAACCGTCAGGTGCATTTTTTAAATCTTTACAACGGTGTGAAAGTAGAGTGCATGGGCGAGGTAAAGCACACAGAGGATGATACCGTCGTCTGCAAGGTAACGCTAGAGCAAATTTTAGCTATAAAAGAAGAAAAAAACGCCTACGTAGTACGCGATGAATATTTTCCGGAAAATTTAAGAGCCGATATCGTCGGCTTTGACCTTGCAAATTTGACCGTAACGCTACAAAATTTCACGTATATGCAAAATCTGCACGCAAACCTAAGAAAACACCAGCGCGTTTATCCCGATCGCTATACTAGAGTGATCTTGACGCAAAACGGTAGCGAAATAAGCGGCAATCTATACGATATCTCAAGGGGCGGCTTAGGCGTCGTTAGCTTGGATGACGGCGAGTTTAAAGAGGGCGAGCCTATAAATGCTAAATTTGAGCTAAGCATACCGGACGAGGCGGGCGACTCTAATAAAAACATAAGCATAGATACCGATCTAAAACTAGTCGCTGCGTTAAGATATAAAGGTGCGATGAGATATTGTTGCGAGCTAGCCGATAAAGACGGCGCAGGCGAAGATATAGCGAAATTTACCAAAAGACGCGTAATAGAAACTCTTGAAGAGCTCAAAGAACAACTAAAAACTTACCAATAAATTTAACGCAAAATTAAAAGGCGAGCCTCGCGCTTGCCTTATTTTATTTTACCCGCCTCGCTTTCAAATTTATCCTCCCGGCTTCACCCGAAATTTAATCAAAAATCAGTAAAATAGCCCAAAATTTACAAGGAAGCACATGAAAACCATCCAAGAAAATTTAAAGCTATTTTACGTCGGCCTCAAAAACAAAGAGCCGTTTTTTTATAAAAATAAAGACCTCACGACGCACGCAGCCATCATCGGAATGACCGGTAGCGGTAAAACGGGCCTTGGCATCAGTATCCTAGAAGAAGCCTGCATCGATAACATCCCGACCTTTATAATCGACCCCAAAGGCGATATGACCAACCTCGCCTTAGCGTTCCCGCAGATGAGCGCGCAGGATTTTGCGCCCTACGTCGATGAAAACGAAGCGCAAAACAAAGGCATGAGTGTGGATGAATTTGCCGCTAGCGAAGCGCAGACGTGGGCAAAAGGCATCGAAGGCTCGTTTCAAAGCCTAGAGCGCGTGGGGCTTTTTAAGGATAGCGCCGAGCTAAAAATTTACACGCCAAAGAGCAGTAGCGGCGTCGGCGTGGCTCTGCTCGGGGATTTTGCCCGTCCGAGTTTAGAGGTAGGCAGCGAGGAGTTTAGCGAGTACGTAGGCTCTCTGGCTAGCTCCGTGCTCTCGCTCGTTGGCATAGAAAACGACGTAAACTCAAAAGAACACCTGCTCATCTCAAACATTTTTATCGATAAATTTGGCCAGGGCGCGGACGTGAGCCTAGAGGAGCTCATCGGCTTTATCGCGACGCCTCCGTTTGCTAAGATCGGCGTATTTGACGTGGAGAAATTTTATCCGAGCTCCGATCGCATGAAACTAGCGGTTAAGATCAACACGTTGCTAGCAAGCCCTGACTTTCGCGCGTGGCTGAGCGGCGAGCGGCTAGACATCTCAAAGATGCTTTTTAACGCAAACGGCAAGGCAAAGTGCAATATCTTTACCATCTCGCACCTAAAAGACAGCGAGAGGATGTTTTTCGTGACGCTGCTGCTAAACGAGATCATCGCGTGGATGCGCAAGACCGAGGGTACGAGCTCGCTTCGAGCGGTGCTTTATATGGACGAGATTTTCGGATTTTTCCCGCCAAACGGCAACCAGCCTAGCAAAACCCCGATGCTAACTCTACTCAAGCAAGCCCGCGCGCACGGCCTTGGCGTGATACTAAGCACCCAAAACCCAGTCGATCTGGACTACAAAGGCCTTAGCAACATCGGCACGTGGTTTATCGGGCGCTTGCAAACCGCGCAGGATAAAGCACGCGTGATCGACGGTATGACGGGGCTTGCGGGCTCTGCGATGGATAAGGGCGAGATAGAAAATCTCATCTCAAATTTACAAAAGCGCAATTTTCTCTTAAAAAACATCCACGAGGACGGGCTGTCCGTCATCTCGACGCGCTGGGCTCTGAGCTATCTCAAAGGACCGCTTAGCCGCGAGCAGATTTCAAATTTGATGAAAGAGCAAAAGAGCGGGTCAAATTTGAGCGGATCAAGCCCGGCAAAAAGCTCAAATTTCGCCGCCAAGCCGGTTCTGTCGCCGGACATCGCTCAGCTTTACGCCGCAAGCTCGAATTTACACGAGGGCGGCGAGCTGGAGGGGTATCTTTACGGCGAAGCCAAAGTGCGATTTTACGACGCTAAAAAGGGGCTTGACGAGGTTCGCGAGGTAAATTTCACGCTAAGGTTGGATGAAGCTCAAAAAAGCGCCGACTGGAGCGAGGCTAGCGAAAATATGCATTTTACCGCGGTTGCAGAGCCGAATTTCAAGCTCTCATACGCGCCGCTGCCGGGCTTTGTCGCCGGAGCTAAAAATTTCAAAGAGCTAACCAAAAATTTCAAAGAATTTATCTATAGAAACTACAAACTTAGGCTCTTTAGCGCGCTAAATTTAAGCTCGGCGCCGGGTGAGAGTAAGGAAGAGTTTTACGTGCGTTTGGCCGATAAATGCAATGAAATTTTAGAGGCGCAAACGGCCAAACTCACGGCGGAATTTGACAAACAAAAAGCGCGCCTAGAGGAGAAACTAAACCGCTCTGTGGCAAAGCTAGAAAAAGAGCAGCGAGACTTTAAAAGCAAGGGGATCGAGACGGCGATCTCGGTGGGAGCTAGCATTTTGGGCGCGATTTTCGGCAAAGGGCTACTAAGTAGCGGCAACATCGGCAAGGTCGCGACCTCCGCGCGCTCGGCAAATAGCGTGCTAAAAGAGCGCAGCGACGTCAAACTAAGCGAGCAAGAAGTCGCCCAACTAAACACGCAGATCGAGGAGCTGATGGCGAAATTTGAAGAAGACGCGAGCGCGCTAAAAGCCAAAAATGACGTACAGAACGTGGAGGTGACGGAGGTGGAGGTGGGACCGAAGAGTAGCGATATTTATGACGAAAAGCTCTATCTTCTTTGGAAATAAATTTAGCGGCTTGCCTTTTGAGCGCTTTTTGCGGATTTTGTTAAAATTTGACTCGATAGGCTACATGCCTTATCTTCGTCAAATTTTAACTTCAAAACCACAAAAATCATCTCGCGATACTTCGCCTTGACTCTTTAACGCTCAAATTTGGAGTCAAATTTGTGAATTTTGAGTCGCCGAGACCCGCACCGCAAAAATGTTAAACTAAAAAACGTGCGGCGCGACAGCGCCAGATAAACTGCACGCAGTGCAGCAACCTCTCACGTCGTAGGGGTTGATGGATCGTTAAGGGGGAAGGGAGCGACTTCGTAATTCAAGCCCCTTCCCCCTTAACAAGAAAGATTAAATTTAATGCACAACGCTAAATTTGGCCAAATCAAATTTAGCATCGTAAAGGCGCAGGTCTCGGTGCGTAAGATTTAAAAATATCTCCATGCAAAAAATATGATTTTTGCTTCGCTTGTAAAAAATATATAAATTTTACCTTAAGAAATATTTTTCTAAGGCTAAAGTGTGTAAAATAGTCGCATATTTTTGAAAAAGCTCGCAAAAAGAGTGAAATTTATACGCAAAATGCGGATTTTGAGAGTAAAATCAGAAAAATTCTTTGAAAGGAAGTTAAATGAAAACTACATCTTTGGCATTAGCCGGCTTGCTTTTCGCGTCTGTGCTGGGCGCAAAGGAGTTCGTATCTATCGGTACGGGAGCGATGACGGGTACGTATTATCCGGTGGGCGGAGCGATATGTCGCCTCGTAAATAAAGACCCGCAGATGAAATGCTCGGTGCAATCAACCGGCGGCTCGGTCTACAACGTAAATAACGTGCTAAAAAAAGAGCTAAATTTCGGTTTCGTCCAAAGCGACGTGGTTTATGATAAATTTAACGGCGTGGGCAAATTTGAAGGCAACGGCGATCAAAACCTACGCGCCGTCGTCTCGATCTATCCCGAGCTTCTCGCGTTCGTCGTCTCAAAATCAAGCGGTATCGGCTCTATAAACGACCTCGAGGGCAAAGCGATCAACGTCGGCAACCCCGGCAGCGGTAACGAAATGACCGCGCTTGGCGTGTTTAAGGCTTACGGATTTGACGAGAAAAAGCTAAAACATCACGGCGTACTAACTGCCGGCGAATGCCCGCACGCGCTAAAAGATAAGAAAATCGACGGCTACTTCTACATGGTCGGCCATCCGACGGCTAACATCACCGACGCGGCAAACTCTTTGCCTATCGACATCATAAACATCGAGGGCGAGCAGGTGGATAAGATGCTAGCCGCGATGCCGTATTTTGCCAAAGGCACGATACCAAAAGGCACCTATGAGGGTGTGGATCACGACGTAAACAGCATCGGCGTCAAGGCCGTCCTGGTTACGGATAAGGGCATGAGCGATACTGCGGTGGCTGCGGTCGTGAAGGCTATTTTAGATAACTTCGACGAGTATAAGAGCCTGCACCCGGCACTTGCAGCCGTTACGAAAGAGAGCCTGATAGAGGGGCTTTCCGCGCCTTTGCACCCTGCTGCCGAGGCCGAGTTTAAAAAGGCCGGCATAATAAAATAAGCCAGCTAAGCCGTGCGGGTTAAATTTGACCTGCGCGGCTTGTTTTTTGTTAAATTTGAGGGCTTGTTTTTAGTTTTTGAGGATTTAAAATTTGACGCTTTGTTAGCTTGTTTTCGGGCGACGGCGAGTTTGCTTTAGCCGCATCAAGCGTCAAATTTTAGATTTGGCTCATACGCGCGTTTTGGGCTAGTTTTGCTTGCTGTTTACAAAACCCGTATCTTTACGGCGTGAGGTTAAATTTGTAGGCAAATTTTGAGGCGCTGGAAAAGTAGGTCAAATTTGAAAAATCAAAGTCCAGGTTTATGCGGGCAAAATCGCCAAATTTTAGAAAAAATTTAAGAGGTTGGGAAAAGAGCAAATATGGATAAAAATTTAAACGATACACAAACAAATACCGAGTCGGCGCAGGAAAAAGAGGAGTTCGTCGAGGTAAAGACGCGCGAGATAAACTCGAGCTTTTATATATATTTTACGAGCATTATCTGCTTTGCGTGGTCGGTTTTTCAGCTTTATATCGCGTATTTTCCGATGAACACGACGATGTCGCGCTCGGCGCACCTTGCCTTTGCTATCTGTTTGCTGTTTTTGCTCTATCCGCTTAAGATTCATAAAGAATCCCACTCCAGCCTACCGTTTTACGACATCGCGCTCTGTTTTTTCGGTACGCTAGCCGCACTCTATCCGCTTAAAGAGTTTCATGCGATATCACAGTGTCACGGAGACTCCACGAGCCTTGATATAGCCGTATCCTGCGTCGCCGTGGTCGTGCTGTTTGAGGCGGGTCGAAGGATCATCGGTCCGGCGCTTCCTATCATCGCCGCGATATTTTTGGCGTATGATTATTTCGGTCAGTATATGCCCGACATCATCGCGCACCAGGGCGCTAGCCTAAATAAGCTCGCAGGCCACATGTATCTTACGACCGAGGGCGTTTTTGGCGTGCCGCTTGGCGTTAGCGTGAGTTTTATCTATCTTTTCGTCTTGTTCGGTTCGCTGTTAGAGCGTGCGGGAGCGGGGCAGTATTTTATAAATTTAGCCTTTGCTTTACTTGGTAAATTTCGCGGCGGACCGGCGAAAGCTTCTGTTATCGCGTCAGGACTAACCGGCATGGTGAGCGGTAGCTCCACGGCAAACGTCGTAACGGTGGGTACGTTTACGATCCCGCTGATGAAAAAGGCCGGTCTAACTAGCACCAAAGCGGGCGCTATCGAGGTGGCTGCGGGCGTAAACGGTCAGCTGATGCCGCCTATCATGGGCGCGGCGGCCTTTATCATCGCCGAGTTTTTGGGGCTTAGCTATACAAACGTCATGATCGCGGCCGTGATTCCTGCGTTCGTGTGCTATATGTCGCTGTTTTTCATCGTACACCTTGAAAGCTGTAAGCTCGGGCTAAAAGGCATGAAGCAGAGCGCAGGCGTGTCAAAGCTTAAAATTTTCGTGAGCGGACTGCACTATCTTATCCCGATTTTGGTTTTGCTCTATACCCTGCTAATCGCAAACGAATCGCCGATTTCGGCGGCCTTTAACGCTATTTGCGTGCTATTTTTGATTATCCTTTTTCAAGAGCCGGTTAGAAAAATGGCTCACGGCGAGGGCGTCGGTGCAGAGGACTTTATCGTTGGTTTTACGGATATATTTTGGGCGATGGTAACGGCGGCTAAAAGTATGACTACGATCGCGATAGCTACGGGTTTAGCAGGCATCATCGTGGGCTCTATCTCGCTAACGGGTATCGGGCAGGTACTGTCTGAAGTCGTGGAAAATTTAGCTGGCAACAACATCGTGCTCATCCTCTTTTTAACGGCGATAATGTCGCTGATACTAGGTATGGGCTTGCCGACCACCGCAAACTACATCGTCGTTAGCTCGCTAGTCGCGCCGGTTATTTTATTTTTGGCGCACAAAAACGGCTTTCTCATCCCCGCCATCGCGGTGCATCTTTTCGTCTTTTACTTCGGTATCCTAGCCGACGATACGCCGCCCGTGGGCATCGCGGCATACGCTGCGGCAGGTATTGCCAAAGCAAACCCCGTAACCGTGGGTATGCAGGGCTTTTTTTACGACCTACGCACGACGATTTTGCCCTTTTCGTTCGTATTTAACAACAAGCTGCTTTTGATAGAAAGCGTAGATGCCGCAAACCCAAACGACGCAAAAGGTATAGTGTGGATAACAAATCCGCTCGAGATGGCACTGATTTTCGGTACGGCGCTAGTAGGCATGTTTGCCTTTTCTTCGGCGCTTCAAGGGTATTTCGTTAGGCAAGTAAATATGCTTGAGCGCGTGCTACTTTTGGCTGTCGCGCCGCTAACCTTGGTGCCTAATATGTGCGCTAAATATATCCCTTTTATCGCCAACGAATACGTGTCTTACGCGATCGGCGTTTCGCTTTACGCGGCGTTATTCGCGTTTGGCTGGATAAGAAATAAAGCGGAGAAGAGAGTCGGCGTAGGCGATTAAAGCCTGCGCTTGCCATTCTGCGACCATTACTAATCTCTTAAAAATTTAGCCTAGTTTTTTTGTTTTGCATTTTGTAAATTTAAGTTGGCGTTGTAGTGGGAAAGAAAGATAAAATCGGGTTAAATTTGATCGCCGAATTTAACCCGAGTAAGGAAAATCAGAGTCTTTTTGAGCGTTTTAGATCGCCCGCAAATTCGCATCCTAGCTTATCTTTTAGCTCGCAAGCCTTCTGAAAAAGAGCGTAGGCGTCTTTAAATTTTTTCTCCTCTAGCAGATACGATCCCGTAGTCGCGCATGAAAAGCCGTCGCCAAGCTCGCAGCTTTTATTTAGCAGCGCGCGCGCCTTTTCTTTGTCGCTGGATACGTACATACCGCCGGCGCCCGAGCAGGCCTCTTTAGCGCCTAGTTCACAGCCTTTTTCGTATAGTTCAAGCGCTTTTTTAGGATCGGGCAAGATATCTTTGCCTAGCTGATAGAGCGCGCCGGCTCTTGCGCAGGCCTGCGCATCGTTTGCGTCGCAAGCAGATACGAATTTGTCGCGAGCTACGGCTAAATTTGAGCTTTCGTAGGCTTTTATGCCGTCCTCGAAATCGCCGCCCAGAGCAAAAACCGCGGCAACTAGCATTAGAAGTTTTTTCATTATCTCCCTTTAAATTAAAAATATTCTATTTTAGCATATTTAAAATTATTTTTTGTTTAGCCGTTTTTCTCTCGACCTAAAATCGGGCATCAAGGCCGCGATGAAGCCATAGAAGCTTTTTTGATGGTTAGGATAGATCAGATGGGTAAGCTCGTGAAGCACGACGTATTCGACTAGCTCGGGGGCTTTTTCGATCAAATTTAGGCTTAAGTTTATATAGCCTTTGCGCGAGTTGCAGCTACCCCAGCGCGTGGTCATTTTGCGCACGACGACGCGGTTTATTTTGCGGTTTACGGCTGGAGCGAATTTGGCTATAAAATGCCCGTAAATGCGCCTCGCAAAAGCTTTTTTATAATTTTCTAGCGCAGCTAAACTCGCAGCGTAAATTTCGCCGTCAAATTTACTTCCGTCCGCGCTAGCAAATTTAGCCTCGTTAGGCTGTGCGTTAAATTTAATCGCGCTAAATTCTCCGTCAAATTTAGCGCCGTAAAGGTGCGGGTCTAGCCCGTCCGAGCTCAAATTTAAGCCGTCAAAAACTCCTGAGTCGCTTGTAAAACGTATCAAATTTACGCCCTTTAAATTTGGTTCTAGCACGATGCGGTAAACCTCGCCCAGCAGCCTAAACTCGTCCTCGCGCGGCAAATTTGCTAGCGTTTTCTCGCGAGCCGATTTTAGCCAGTCGTAGTTTTTTTGCACGAACTCTAGCGCATATTTTTGCGCGGCGTAAAAGGTCAGCGAGACCGAGATTTCGCCTGATTTGGCGACTTTTAGGCGGGTTGTTTTTACGCCTTTTTTAAAATTTAGCGTGATGCCAAATTCG
>CAUSIL010000005.1:0-22043 GCA_963531395.1 uncultured Campylobacter sp. | reverse complement strand
CGAAATTTCGGCTGGGATGAGAGCTATAAAGCCGTCGCTATCGGACTTACGACGGCAAAAGAGCTAGAAATTTTTACCTCGCCCGCAGTGAGCGCGGAGCAAAATATAAATTCCTGCGTAAGCCTCGCAAAAACGCTACTTTAAGCTAAAATTTTATATAATAATCTTGCCTGAGTGATTTGGCAGCGTATTTTTATAGGGTCCAACACATTAGTTTCGGCGAAGATGTGCGGCGACCGTGCGACGCGGCTTCGTTTGAGCGTGCGAGCGCGAGAAGTTGCGACCTAAAGGAACCGCCTATTTGCAAGGTTGGCTTTGAATTTTCGGGCCACTTATATGCGCACCGCTCACTTGGGTTTTTATTTTTGGAGAAATTATGAAAATTTTGATAATCGGAAGCGGCGGGCGCGAGTACTCAATAGCTCTAAAACTTCAAGAATCCCGAAAGCACGAGCTTTTCTTTGCTCCAGGAAACGGAGCCACCTCAAAGCTCGGCACAAATCTAAACATCAAAGACTATAATCAGCTCGCAGAATTTGCCCAATCAGAGCAAATAGAACTAACTATCGTGGGCCCCGAGGCTCCGCTAAGTGATGGCGTCGTGGATATCTTTAAGGCGCGAAATTTAAACATTTTTGGACCGAGCAGGGCTGCGGCTAGACTCGAGGGCAGCAAGGCGTTTATGAAGGATTTTTTAGCTAGAAACGCTATCCGAACGGCTGCTTATCTAAATACCGACGATTACGATGCTGCAGCTAAATTTATCGACTCTCTTACTGCCCCCGTTGTTGTAAAGGCCGACGGGCTGTGCGCGGGCAAAGGGGTGATAATCGCGCAAAGCAGCGATGAAGCAAAGGCTGCTGCTCGTGATATGCTAAGCGGTGAGAGCTTTGGCGAGGCGGGCAAACGCGTGGTTGTGGAGGAGTTTTTAGACGGATTTGAGCTTAGCTTTTTTGCGATTTGCGACGGCGAAAATTTCGTCAGCCTGCCGGTAGCGCAAGATCATAAGCGCCTAAAAGACAACGACGAGGGGCCAAATACCGGCGGTATGGGTGCGTACGCTTCTAGTCCGCTAGCAAGTCCCGAGCTAATAAAACAGGTCGAAGAAGAGGTTGTAAAACCGACGCTAAAAGGTATGAAAGCCGAGGGAAATCCTTTCTGCGGCGTGCTTTTCGTGGGGCTTATGGTGGTTAATGGCGTGCCGTACGTGCTCGAGTTTAACGTGCGTTTTGGCGATCCGGAGTGCGAGGTGCTAATGCCGCTGATAGATGGCGATCTGGGCGAAATTTTACTAAACGCGGCAAAAGGCGATCTAAAGCCCGTTAAGCTAAAAGATGAATTTGTCGTCGGAGTCGTGATGGCTAGTAAAAATTATCCTTTTTCAAGCTCGCCTAAGGCTAAAATCAGCGTAAAAAACGTCCCGGAAAACTCGCACATAGCATTTGCTGGCGTGAGCGAGCAGAGCGGCGAGATATATGCCGATGGCGGACGAGTGCTAGTGTGCGTGGGGCTTGGCAAAAGTATAAAACAAGCGCAGCAAAAGGCCTATGAGCTTTGCGAAAACGTAGAATTTGACGGCGCGCAGTACCGAAAAGATATCGCCTGGCAAATGCTAAAAGGACGCGAATGAGTAGAAGCGTCATCGACAGGCTCGAAAACGAAAATATCACGCTCGCTAGCGTCGGCAAAAGAGCCATCGCGTGGGGGATAGATAAATTTTTGCTTTCGGCATTATTTTTTGTGATTTATTACGATAAATTTGACGGGGTAGACTTTGAGCAAACCGTCGTTTTGCTTGCAAATTTAACGCTTCAAATCGTTTTACTAGACGTGATTTATCAGACTTTTTTTACGTGGTACTGCGGCGCGACGATGGGCAAAATAGCTATGAAAATCGTCTGCGTAGACGTAAATTTACTCGATAAACCTAGCTTTTTAAACTCTTTAGTCCGCGCCTTTATGCGTATCGTTAGCGAAAATTTGTGCTTTCTTGGTTTTGCATGGGCGTTTTCAAATCCATTATTTCAAACGTGGCAAGATAAGGCTGCGAAAACGGTAGTTATAGATGTTTACTAGAATTTTTTCGTTACTAATGTTTGGGGCTTTTAGTTGCTTTGCGGCTCAAAATTTCGAGCTTCTGGCCGATGACGTAAAACGCGACAACGGCGTTGTTACGGCGGATAAAAACGTACTTGTTTATTCGCAAGATTATTTGATGAGCGCGGATAGGGCCGTTTACGATCAGCAAAAAGAAATTTTGGAGCTTTTCGGTAACGTAAATTTGATAAGAAACAAAGACGAAATCTCGCGCTGCTCGTATGCAAAGATCGACCTAAATAGCAAAGATAGCAACTACGAGACGCTATTTATGATGAACCGCGACATGGAAGTCTGGATGCAAAGTGACGAGAGCAATAGCACTTCTAAATTTTACGAAGTAAACGGCGCGGTCGTATCAAGCTGTAACGTCCAAGATCCTGATTGGAAGATCAAATTTAGCAGCGGCAAGCTAAACCGCGAGAGTAAATTTTTACACCTTTATAATCCCGTATTTTACGTCGGAAACGTCCCGGTGTTTTATCTGCCGTATTTTGGCTTTTCCACCGATACGCGTAGACGTACCGGACTCTTGCCGCCGGAGCTTGGCTACGGTAAAAACGACGGATTTTACTACAAACAACCGATCTATATCGCCGAATACGACAGCTGGGACTTGCAGTTTGATCCGCAAATTCGCACTAGACGCGGCACGGGTATCTACGGCACGTTTAGATTTGCCGATTCGCCGTATTCCAGAGGCTCGGTGACGCTAGGCGCGTTTAGAGATACCGAGGGTTATCGTCAAAGACAGATTGAGAAAAACTCGCTAAGGCTTCCGCTAAAAAATAAAACGCATAAAGGCGCCGAGGTCAAATACGAGCGCGACAGGCTCGTTAAGCACCTCATAAGCGAGGATTTGCAGGAGGGCTTGTGGCTTGATGCTACGGCGCTAAACGATATCGATTATATAAATTTGAAAAAGCGCGGCGCTGGTAGCGACGACAATCCTCTCGTAACCTCAAAGCTAAACTATTTTCTAAGTAGCGATAAGCACTATTTTGGCGCATATGCGAGATATTACGTAAATACCTCAAAAATCGGTAGCCCAAACGAAAACAAAGATACGCTCCAAGAGTATCCAAGCTTTCAGTATCATAAATTTACCGATAGCTTTATCTTGCCTAACGTGCTTTACTCGGTTGATTTAAGCTCGCATAACTATACGAGAAGAATCGGCGTAAAAGCGACGCAGTATGAGTTTAATCTGCCGGTTTCTTTTCACCTACCTTTGGCGGACGATTATCTTAAATTTTCTTACTATCACTATCTATACGCCACTCACGTGGACTATGCAAAAAAAATGTATCGCCCGACCGGAGATGAGGATAGAAGCGCAAATTATATAGAAAACTATCACAAATTCTCGCTTTATACGGATCTGGCTAAAGCTTACGAGAGCTTTTATCATAGCGTGAATTTAGGCGTTGACTACGTCGTAAAAGCCTACAACGAAGGCGACCTGCCCGATAAATACGAAACTGCCGAGGATGACGGCAACGTATACGTCTACGATATGCTCGGACGAAAATACCAAAGCTTTATAAATCCACAGCATACTAGAGACGAGATTTCAGCCAGAGCGACGCAGTATTTCTTTAACGAAAACGGAAGAAAATTTTTACGACATACGATTTCGCAGGGTTATTATACAAAAGAGAACAAGCGCTCGAATTTGAAAAATATAATCGGCTGGTATCCGCTAGCGAATTTATCTTTTTACAACAGGCTTGAGTACTCTTACGACAATAAATACTTTGAAAAAATTCAAAGCGGCGCGAGCTATACGCACGATAAATTCGGCGCTAGCCTCTGGCATACGATGCAAAGGAAAAACGCGCAAGAAAAGCAAAACTATCTACACCTAAACGGTTACGTCGAGCTTCCGCACAACTATAGGCTTTTTGGTGGTTCGCAGTACGACCTCGAGCGAGACTATAACAAGCAGTGGCAACTAGGCGTCTCTCACCGCAGAAAGTGCTGGAATTATACATTCGTCTACGAAGAGGAGCTAGAGCCTACTACGACCACGAGCGGAACGGCTGCAAAGAAATCAAGAGGCGTTTATTTCTTTATAAATTTCTATCCGATGGGCGGCGTGCATTACGACTTTTCGGTAGGTCAGACGCAGGGTAGCTGATGAGCGGCTACGAGGATTTGGTCTTTGAAAACCAGCTCGAAGCGGCCGAAAAACTGCTTGAAATTTTGCCCAAAAAAGAGCTTGCCGCGGGCGAATATCTAATGATATGCGGCTCTATAGACTCGGTCATCATGGTCGATAGCGTAGCTCGCGGGCTAAATTTGAGCTACGAGATTTTATTTTGCGAGCGTATTTTTGCGCCCAATAACCCCGAATGCGAGATCGCTATGGTTAGCGAAAAGGATGACGTCGTGCTAAACAACGAGCTGATTAAGAGCTTTGGCATTAGCTACGACTTCGTCTACGGCGAGGCTGACCGCAAGTACGACGAAAAAATCCTAAAAAACGTCTATAAATTTAGAAAAGGCAATCTCATCGGCGATCTAAAGGATAGAAATATCCTGCTCATCGACGAGGGTTGCGAGACGGGACTCACGGCGCTAACCTGCCTAAAAACGCTTATGCGCGAGCGGGTAAAGTCGGTCACCTACGCTACGCCTCTCATTGCTACCGACGTAGCCGCGGCTATTGCGCCGCTGGTGGATGAAATTTACGCCGTGCATAAGATCGCAAATTTTATCGAAGTGGATTTTTACTACAAAAACAAAATCGAGCCAAAACCCGAAACTGTGCTTTCCATATTAGAGGAGAGTCCGTTTTATATACCATTACAAAAACAAGGAGATATTAGGGCATGCAGTATTCAATAGAAGTCAATAATCAAGTCGAAATTTACGATATAAACAAGGTCGCCAAGCAAGCTAGCGGCGCGGCGCTTTTGCGCGTAAAAAATACCGTCGTTTTGGCCACCGTCGCTCGCGAGGATACGCAAGTTACCGAGGATTTTTTACCGCTAACGGTGCAATACATCGAAAAAAGCTACGCGGCAGGCAAGATCCCGGGCGGCTACGTAAAAAGAGAAACTAAGCCGGGGGATTTTGAGACGCTAACTTCGCGCATCATCGACCGTTCGCTTCGTCCGCTCTTTCCAAAGGGCTACGCGTATCCGACGCAAATCGTCGTGATGGTGTTATCTTGCGATCCTGAGGTCGATCTGCAAGTCGTCGCTCTAAATGCGGCCTCAGTCGCGCTTTATCTTAGCGACATCCCCGTAAATGCGCCTGTTTGCGGCGTGCGCGTGGGGTATATAGATAATAAATTCGTGATAAACCCTAGCAACTCCGAGCTAAAAGCTTCTGCGCTTGATCTTTACGTGGCAGGCGTTAAAGACCAGCTTTTGATGATAGAGATGAGAAGTATCCCGACCGAAAGAGACGAGATAGTCCCTATCGCGCTTGATCCTATGATGGATCCGAATTTGGGCGGCGGCGTGATAGCGATGCAGGATATGAACGAATTTAGCGAAGACCTCATAGTAGAGGCGATCGCGCAGGCCGGCAAAGCCATACTTCGCGCCTCAAACGCTTATGAGGAGGCATTTAGCCAGCACAAAAAAGAAGACGCGCAGCTCAAGCTAAAACCCGAGATCGAAAACGAGAGCGTCGCGGTTTACCTAAACGAATTTTATAAAAACGACGTAAAAGCCGCGATAAATCAGATGGCCAAAAGCGAGCGCGCTAGCGAGCTAACCAAGATCGCTAAGCAAATTTTGACCGACGAAGTAGCCCAAAAAGAGGGCTGGGACGAGGAGGTCGTCTCTAACGTCCTAGCTAAATTTAAGAAAAAAATCGTCCGAGAGCAGATCATAAACGAGGGCGTTCGTGCCGACGGCAGAGGGCTTAAGGAGGTTCGCCCGATCAGTATCGAGACCAATATCCTGCCAAACGCTCACGGTAGCTGCCTCTTTACCCGCGGCCAGACGCAAGCTCTAGTAGTCGCCACTCTGGGCACCGACGGCGACGCGCAGATGTACGATATGCTAACGGAAAAAGGCGCCGTGACGGATAAATTTATGTTTAACTACAACTTCCCCGGCTTTAGCGTCGGCGAAGCTAGCCCGCTAAAGGCTCCAGGCAGGCGCGAGCTGGGTCACGGCAATCTCGCTAAACGCGCGCTTGCGCCTAGCATCGACGTAAATTCGCCTTACACGATCAGACTCGTGTCCGAAATTTTAGAAAGTAACGGCTCAAGCTCAATGGCCAGCGTTTGCGGCGGCTCTTTGGCGCTAAGGGCTGCTGGCGTCGATACGCCAAAACTAGTCGCGGGCGTCGCGATGGGGCTAATTTTCGAAGGCGATAAGCACGCCGTACTAACAGACATCATGGGGCTAGAGGATCACGACGGCGATATGGACTTTAAAGTCGCAGGTAGCAAAGACGGCATAACCGCGCTTCAGATGGATATAAAGCTAGGCGGCATAAGCCTTGACGTGCTAAAAGAGGCGCTTTTGCAGGCGCGCGAGGGCAGGCTGCATATATTAAATTTGATGGAAAAAGCAAACGAAAATATCTCCGTAAACGAAGACATACTCCCTAAACTAGAGCTTTTTAGCGTTGATCCTGGCAAGATCGTCGATATCATCGGACAAGCTGGAAAAACGATAAAAGAGATCATAGAAAAATTTGACGTCGCCATCGACCTCGACCGCGAAAAAGGCGAGGTAAAGATCGCCGGCGCGCAAAAATCAAGCGTAGATGCGGCTAAAGATTATATCATACAAATCGTCTCAAAAGATGGCGGCAAAGGCTTTGGCGGTAAAAGAGGCGGCAAAGACGGCAAGCCTCATAAGACGCCTGAATTTAATATCGGAGACGAATTTGAGGGCGAGGTAAAAAGCGTGGTAGAATTTGGCGCCTTTATCGGGCTTCCCGGCGGCGTGGACGGACTTTTGCATATCTCAAAGATCAAAACGCCACTAAAAGCCGGCGATAAGGTCAAAGTAAAAATCAGCGAGCAAAAAGGGCACAAAATCTCCCTTTCTTTGGCGCAATAAATTTAAAGGAGAACCGATGCAGTATAAAAAAATATTCTTCCCCATAGGTGCCGGCGACGACGTCAAAGAGCGTATAAAAGGGGCTTTGCTAGTGGCTAAATACTTTAGCGGACACATCGAAATTTTAGCCTGCCAGCTCGATCCTAGCGTCGTTTATAATATGAAAATGACGCTTCGAGGCGGCGTGCTTTACGAGGAGTTTTTAAAGGCTGCTAAGGCTGATTTGGGGCTTGAGCACGAGCAAAACGAGGCTATTTTTAACAAGCTTTGCGCCGAGCTTGGCGTACGCGTTAGCGATACCCCGATAAAAGGCGAGGCGAGCGCGAAATTTATAACCAAAAGCGGTAAAAGAAGCCTGATCGTCGAGCAAGAGTCTAAATTTTGCGATATGGTCGTAGCAGCCGTACCGCTTGACGGCAAGATCACGGGTACGTTTGAAGCGGCAGTGCTAAAAAGCGGTAAAAACGTTATCGCGATCCCTAGAAAACTTACTAAATTTAGCGCGGAAAATATCCTGGTAAGCTGGACCGGTACGCCTGAGAGCTCGCGCGCCATCACCAGCTCGCTACCGCTTTTAAAAGAGGCTAAGCGCGTAAAGTGCATCACTTCAAAAGCAAATTTGGGCGATCAAAGCGAGGCTAGCTTAAAGAGGCTGGACGAATACTTCGCGCTGCACGGCATAAATGCGGATTTTGAGGTCGTAGGAACTTTTTCGGTCCCGGGCGAACCGCTTTTAAAAGTCGCGACGGATGGAAATTTCGACCTAATCGTAGCGGCTAGATACGCAGAAAACGGCTTTAGGGAGATTTTCTTGGGCGGTACGACCAAGTACTTCTTACAAAATACCACGATACCGGTATTTATGTAAGGTAAAATCGGAGCTAAATTTATGGCTTAAATTTAGCTCCAAAATCTAAATTTAGCTTGAAGCAGGGCTAAAATATCGTAATCCAAGAGATAACATACTAAATTCGACTCCAAATAAAGCATAATTATTGAGGCTTATTGCTAAGCAAAATCCAAAATTATCGCTAAATTACGGTTTATGGTTTTTAACGAGGTCTAAAAATTGGATATAATTGGCAATCAGCCAAGATATATTAAATAATCATAATAATATTTTAGAAGGTGACTTTTAGATTATACTTACAAGTACTGACTAAAATTTGGTTAGTCAGTACTTTTGGTCAGTTAGTTGGTGGTTTTTTGATAGATTTTCCGTCGATGGGTTTGATGTATTTGGCTATTTTGGGGATTTTTGTTGAGGTTAATAAGTATGATGGTGCGACCTGCGTGCACTGCATTAGTCATTTTTAGCCCATATTTTCGGCGTTTTAATCGGATTTGGGTATTTTAAAAATTAGCACCCAAAAACGTTTAAGCTAAGAACTCTAAATTAAAGAAATTGGGTCGAAACTTAAGAAAAGGCATAAAGAAAGATTAACGGAAAGTTAATCAGATAGTCTTGTAGCGGCTGTTTTTAAGTTTAGAAAACTTAAAAAATTTTCTTAATTTTTCGGTTGCGAACCCTGCTTTAGATGAATATTATCCTAGATTTCCTAAAAAGTCAAGCCGGAAAATAAGGAAGTTGTCTAGCCGTTTCGTCTAATGGGGTGTAGGAAGCTTCCAAACGCGGTGCCGCGCGCCAAGAGCGAGTCGCCCCTTTTCGCGTTATACCTATTTTTTATGAAACGTTACAACGCGCGCTATTTTTTTATAAAAGCCAAACACGTGGGGCTCGCGACGCGCCCCGCTCCGTTTTTTACCGCCTATGGGCATAAGAGATAGATTTAATCCCCTAGCACGCTATAAGAATGCCGTATCTTCCACGTGTTGATACAGAGGCTAAACAGGTAAGCCTTAAGCCGGCGGGCTCTCCCGTCGCGGTATGTTCTCGGACTTTGTTTGCAAAGTCCGAGCCCCTACCGTGCCGTGAGGTTGACTTCGGTTTTTGCTTGGGGTTTTTTAGGCGATATTATACTATACGCGCGCGCGTACGCGCGTTAAAATTTAACGGAATTAAGAAAAACGGCAAAAACACGAGCAAAGCCCAAAATTTGGGCTTGCACGCGTATTTATTTCAGGCTAAATCGACCCAAATTCCAGCTCGTCTTTTCGTTTTTTCTTTATATTGTGCTGCCTCGCGTCCGCATCTTGTTTGACGTTTTTGCCCCGCTCGTCCTCGTATTTCTTTTCTAGCTCGGCGGCTTGGCGTTTGCGTTCTAGCTCGCGTTCGCGGATTTTGCGGATTTCTTCGGCGTCGGCGGCGAGGTTCGGGAGCAGGGCTCGGCGAAAGCCATCTAGCGACATTTGGCGATGCGCTGGTACGCCGTTTTTTTCGTATGCTTCTATATTTTTTAGTATGCTATTTTTAATGATATTTTTCTCGACCTCGCTTTGGCATTTTTTCCACTTCTCCATCTCGTCCGTGATTTCCGTCCACGGGTCGCGAAATGGCTCGGGCTCGGGTTCGGGCTCGTATTTCGGGCGGTCGTAGGTTTTGCGCTCGTAGTCGTCAAATCGGCGGCGCGGCTCGGGCGCAGGCCTCGGGTAGCCGTATATGCCTAGATTGTCGTCGGCTTTTTTCGCTATCGGCTCGGGCTCGGGTTCAGGCTCTTCGCGCTGTTTTAGCCGCTCTTCGAGTTCGTCGATTTTTTCAAACGCCGTCTCCAGCATTTTCGGCGATATGATTTCTGCTTCTTTGCGTTTGGCTTTCTCGGCCTCTAGTTCTTCCTCTAGCTCGCGCTGTTTTTTGGTGTTTTCGGCCGTTATTTTGCGGATTTGCTCGTTTAGCTCGGCGATTTTCTCGTTTAGGTCGGCTATGGTTTTTGCGTCTAGCTCCGATTGCTTCTTTTGGTCGTCTGTCGTCTTTTTGAGGTCTTTGACCTGCTGTCTAAGCGTTTTTAGCTCGTCTAGGCGGGTTTTGTTCTCGGCCTCTTGTTCGGCGTATTCGCTTCTTCCCGCGCCTCGGTCTTTGAGTAGAGCGCGCTCGGCCAAATTGAGTATTCTGCTTTCCTCGTCCATCTCGCGGAGTTCGTTTTTGAGCTTGCGGAGTTCCTCGCTATACTCTCGCAGCTCGGCGCGCAGGTCGCGGTTCTCTATGCGTTTTTGGGCTTGCTCGGTTCGCGCTATATGTGAAAATCTGCCCTCTACGAGCGCTTTAATGTCCTCGCGTATTTCGGCGTTCGGGGCGTGCAAAATCGCCAATTCTATGAGCTCGGCGCGTTTGTCGTGGGGGAGATTGTTAAAAACCGATTGAATTTTTTCCGCGATTTTTCGGTGGTCGTTCGTCGTGTCGTTGGCGACTAAGTTCACGGCGCGTTGGAGATTTTCGCTCACTTTATAAACGTCGAGCGTATTTTTCAACTTCAAATCTCGCGCTTCCGTTCGCGTTAATAGGAAAATAGCGAGCTGCGAAACCGTACCAAAAAGCCTAAAAATCGAGGCTAGCGCGCCTTTGGCTTGTTCGACGAGCAGGTTTCCGTTGGGGTTCGGATACCCCAAAATGTCCGTGCTGATGTCGTGCCACGCGATGAAGGCGCGGTTGGCGGTTTTCAACGTTTCCCAATCTACTTTGTCGTTGAGGAATTGCTCGTTTCTTCGGCGAGCGGCCATAATCTCGGGCATCTTCTTTTCCCACTCCGCTTGGCGCGCCTCGCGTTCGGCTTGCTTGCGCTCCCACTCGGCTTGTTTTTCTTGCCACGCTTTGTTGTTTGCCTCTAATTTGGCTTCCCATTCGGCATCTTGGCGTTTTTGGGCTTTGTATGCCCTCGGCGATAAGTGTTTGCGCCCCGTTTCCTCGGCCGGGCGGCCGCGTTCCATTCCTAGTTCGTCCGCTACGGCGTCCTGCATTTGCCTCATAAGGTCTTTTCGCGCGTAGTTTGCCGCAGAGAGGCTAAGCCCCGTTTTGACGTCCCGGGCGTAAAAAATGACGTGGGCGTGGATATTGAGAACGAAATTTCCCGTTTTCTCGTCGATGTGCCCTTCGTCTTTATGCACGGCTACTTGCGCGGCGCGGTAGCCCGTGATTTTTTCGAGTTTTTTCACGAGTTTTTTAACATCTTTCATATCGTGCCGCGAGTTAAGATTTATGACCGCTTCCCACGTCTTATTCTCTTCGCGCACGGGGCTTTTTCTTCCCCCGTGAGTTTTTGCATACGCGGCGTCGGCTTTTGCGTCCCAATCTTTGATTTTTTGAAGCGCGGCTAAAGCGCTACACGAGCAGCGATTTTTTTTCGAGAGTTCGGGTCTCGAACTTTCAGGCACGAATCCTTCCCTGCTGTTGTGAAATGGAGCTATCCGCAGGTTGCATCTCTGCATACTTATGCACGCTTTGGCGTTATTTTCGATTATTTGCATTGTTTTTTTACCTCTTTGTAGCGTAGAAAAATGAGTGATTTTCTTTTCTTTTTTTCGCCCCTTGCGGGCGGAAAAAAGGGCACCAGAGGCTAGTATAGCCTCTTAGTGCGCACTAAGAGGTTGGCTTCTCCAACCTCTGGTGCGCTTATTCTTGCCCGCAAGGGTCAAGAATAAGGGTGCGGGGAGTAGCTTTCCGAGCTTTCCATAGGCTCGTCTTCGAGCGTGTCCGTCGTATCGGGTTTTGAAGGGTCGGAAAATACGGCTAGTTTCGCGTAGATTTCGTCCTGCTCTTTTTCGAGTTTCGCGAGTCGATTTTTTGCGCTTGATATTTCGCGATTTACGTCTCTCGCACGAGTGGTTAGTTTGATGATGTTTTTTAGCGCTTTTGCGCTCTCTTGTTTCGTCATTTTAGTCTCCTTTATTTTATATTTTCTTGTTTACTATAATTATATGTAAACCTTTTTATTTTTTTAATAGTTTGAGACGTTTAACGATTGATGATATTTTGCTTAGACGACGACGTGCCCGCGAATAGGGCATTTACCCAAAAAAATGGGCTAAATTTTTTGCTGTTTTAGGCCTCCTTTTTAGCTAAATTTTCGACGCTCAAAGTCGATTAAGGTTTCTATGGTTTCGAGGCTTTTTTGCTGCGCGCTAAGCAGCCAATCCTCTAGGCATAGAAACACGCCCGGGCGGTCTTTCGCGGGGGCGAACATTCGCTCGTAGTACATTGTTTCCCCGTCGGGGTTGCTTTCGATAGGCGACCAAAACGGCAAATCAAGCCTAATGGCACGCGCCATATTTGACTTGTCAATTAGCATTTGCTCCCGCATTTTATATAGTATACTTTGTTCGTGCTCCTCTCGCACGCGCGGGTCTGGCGGGATTTCACCGCCGTAACGTCTTATGTAATACCCCAAACCTAGCTCTACATCGAGCGCAAAATCACGCTCTAACAGCGATTTTCGCTCCTCTAGCTCCTGAAGTCTGCTTTTTGGTTGCTGTTCCTGCTTGATTTTTATAGTTTTGTAGGCGACTACAAAGGCCTTTAAAGCCCGTTTGTTTTTGAGCTTGCGGCATTTGCGGCGCAGCTCGATAACCTCGCCCGTCGTGACGTAGATTTTCTCGCTAGCGTGGTATTTTTCCCCGTTTGCGGCCACTAGGTTAATATTTAAATGTTTTGTTTTTAGCTCTATTTGCCCCGTTTCGGGATTGATTTTTGAAAATTTTAGTTTTTGAAGTTTTGATTTGTTTTCTTTTTTTATGGGTTTTTGCGCTTGAGCGCGGGCTTGGGCGCGAGTTTCGGCCGTGTCTGTCGGATAGTATACGTAGTCGTATACGATTACGTCGTCTTGGTTAGCGGCGTGTCTTTTGCCGCGTTTGCCCGCGTGGTGTTTCTTTGTGTAAGCTGCTATCTCTTTCATTGTTTCTTTTAGGATTGTCGCCGTTTCTTTGAAGTTGCGCGACATTAGCTTGTTTTGCTCGAAATATAGGGTTTTCTCGTCCTGTACGTCTTTGATTTTCGCGCAGTTATACGTCGATTTGCCGTCTTCTGTATATTCCGTTATGGTTTTTCGCGTTAGGTTAAATTTTAAGGGTTTAGGTTTACGGTGAGTTTGGGCTATTTCTTTTAATAAATATGAGATTTTAGGGTATGGCGTGATTGCTTCCTCGCCCAAATATCGCGACATTTCGGTTATCATTAGCTCGCGTAATGCGATAGGCACAAATAAAATACAGTGAATGTGCGGCGAGCCGTTTTGATGTTTCTCGAAAACCCAAGCTACGAGGCACGGAATGCCGATTGAGTTCATATAGTCGCAAAGCTCTTTTAGGGCTTTTTTTAAATGCTCCGCTAGCTCTTTGTTTGATGCTCGGCCGCCTTTCATCTGCGGGTAGCGCGTGTTTTTCTCCGTCAAACAAAGGCCTAGCGCAGTAAATTGAAGCTCGCGCAACAACGGCGCGACGCTCATTTTTTTGGCAATTACGGCAGGGGTCGAACTTGACCCCGCGCGTAATTCCTTGGTTTCGATTTCGTTGATTAATGCGTTTGTGTTTGGATAGCTCATTTTGCTAAATACCCATATTTTATAACGCCTATATAAGCAAGAAAACGGCATAATTCTGCTTGGTTTGAGTTTAGTACTATTTTCTTAGTTTCAGCTCGAACCCTGCTTCTTTTTATAAAATTCATAACCTAAAACCTTTTTCTTCGATGTATTCTAGCCACCAAGTTAGCGCATTACGAGTTAGCTCGATTTGCAGGTCTTCTATTCGGCCGCTTTTGTCGTAGTCGCGGATAATTTTCGCGCCGATAGCGTGACCCAACACGCATTCTATCGACTCCCAACTTAGCCCGTTTCGCCCAATTTTGCGCTCATAATTCGAGAATGTAGAAAATATTTTTCGCAAAGAGTGGCAGACAAGAGAAGGCATTTCGCCATTACTTTTTAGCGGCTCGACTTCCGATAATACGCAGGATTTTAGGGCTTTTGAGAGCGTTGCGTCGCTTAATACGTTCCCGTTCATATTTGAAAAAAGTAACCCCCTTTCATTGTTTGCGTGCTTTTTCTTCTCCTCAAGCCATTCTCCCAGCTTGCGCGGAAGGCCGAGATACATATCGCCGTTTGAAGCTATTTTCATTTCGCTAGCGGGAATTCTCAAGAAATATTCGCCGTTCGCGTCTGTTTTTATGTGTTTGACGCTTAAATTTCGCACATTCGCGGAACGCAAGGCAGTAACGAAGGCAAATTTTAAGGCATTTCTAACCGAGCCAGTGTGCGGATATTCGCCCACATATCGGCATAAAGCTTTTAAGTCGGCTTCGTTTTTAATGTGCGGGTATTCGCTAATTCGGTTTTTTGGGAGAGAAAAAATCTCGATTAACTTTCCCCCGCGGAGAATGTCGTTAGGTATATGTCCGCGTGCGTAGGCGAAGCCAAAAAACTGATTAATGAAATGGCAATAGTCTTCCAGCGCCGAATACGTCGCCTTTTGGAGTATTCCGCAGCCTACGTCTTGTAGGTCTTGCAGCGATATTTCGGTTATCGGCACGTCCTTTAACGCGCCCAACTTTGAGTTAAATATTTTTCGCTTTTTGGAGAGAGTAGCTTCTTTTAGTCCAGCTCCCTTAAATTTGAGGAAATCGCCAAATACCGCGCTTAGAGCGTTTTTCGGAGCTATTTTTAACTCGCCGCCGTCTTTTTGCATTTTTTCGCTAGCGGCGAGTGCAGCAGCATAGCTCATTTCAGGGAAGCGGCCTATTTTTACGCGAGAGGTTGCACCCGTCTTGACATAAAAGTCTTTCTCGTATTTGGCTATTCGGCCGGACTTCAAGATTTTTCTAACTTGCAAAAGCAATTTGTCTTTTAGGACTATACGTGCATAATCTACACCGGTTGCAAGGCGATATTCTTCTATCGCAACATCTGGGCTAATTTTAAATTTAGCCGACTTAACGAGAGCGTTTTGTCTCATCGTGACTCCTTTATTTTTGATTTGGTCACAAGTAATTATAGCTGTGGAGCTCGCGATTTTCGTTTTTAGAGACAAAATACCCAAAAACTGATACCCAAAAACGGCTTGGGTATTGATTTTAGGTAGTTTTAGGCCAAATTCCCTTATGGTTGTAGGGGAGCTTGACTTTTTGACTTAGCTTGAACGTCGTATTTATGGGGATTAATATTTAGAAAAATGAATAATGGTGCGACCTGCGAGATTTGAACTCGCACACCCTTCGGCACTACCACCTCAAAGTAGCGTGTCTACCGTTCCACCAAGGTCGCACGTAGGTTAAAAGAACAAAGAGCGGGACGAACCCGCCCGATATTAAAACATTGGGTTTGCGTAAAGAACGATTAGCGCGATAACTAGCGCGTAGATAACTTGCGCTTCGATCATCGCAAGAGCAACGAACATCGTCGTAGTTAGCTTGCTACCCACGCCTGGATTTCTAGCCGTGCCTGAAATAGTCGCAGAAGCGGTATTTCCCATACCGATAGCGCCGCCAAGAGCCGCTAGGCCTAGACCGACTGCTGCTGCAAGAACAGAGTAAGATCTTAGCATCTCGCCGCCGTCCGCAAACGCGAAGCTAGCAAGAGCCATCATTAAGAAAACAACTTTTTTCATAAAGTCTCCTTGTAAATTTAAGCCATTTCGGATCAGACCCCTACTTTGAAGCTTTGAGAGCGCATTTTATAAAAATTTAGCTTTGAGTTACTTAAAACCGAGAAAAAATTTCATAAATTTTCTACTCGTCAAATTTGCTGCCGCGTAGTGCTACAAATTTACAAAAAATTTCAGCTGTGTTTCGTTTTTCTACGATTTTATTTAAAAATTAGAATTTTAAAAGCTTTTTTATGCTAGCCTCGCTTCTGAAATTTTAAATACTAAGGTTAAATTTGGCGCAGGATAAATTTTCAAAAATCGGCTTTATCTTAGCCGTCGCAGGCTCTGCGGTGGGGCTTGGAAATGCGTGGAAATTCCCGTATTTAGTAGGTCAAAACGGCGGTTCGGCCTTCGTACTTTTGTATCTTTTTATGACTTTTTTCGTCGGACTTGCGATATTTTTCGGCGAGATAGCTATCGGTAAGCTTTCGGAGTCTGACCCCGTAAATGCCTTTAAAAAGCTTGCTCCAAAGCGCAAAGAAACATGGAAATTTGCGGGTTTTACGATGATAGGCGCGATCATAATCGCCGCTTTTTACACGGTCATCATCGGATGGATACTAAAATACGCAGTAATGGTAATAACAGAACTTCCAAAAGACGTCGAAGCTTCAAAGGAAATTTTCAAAAATTTCTACGCTAACGATGCCGCGTCTCAAATTTTTTACTTTACGATCGTGTTTTTCCTCTGTATTTTTATTGTATCAAAGGGCATAAAAAGCGGCATAGAGCGCGTAAACGTCTGGATGATGCCCTCGCTTCTTATCTTGCTTGTCATCATGCTTGGCTACTCGTTTACGATGGACGGCTTCGTGCAGTCGGCTAAATTTTTGTTGGTTCCCGATTTCTCAAAACTAGGCGTAAGTAGCGTCCTAACCGCGCTTGGACTCGCGTTTTTTACGCTATCTCTAGGCGTCGGCGTCATTATCGTTTACTCCGCGTCGCTGCCTGATAATACGAATCTCGTTAGCTCCTCAATCATCATCGTAGTCATAAATGTCGTGATGGGCATTTTGATGGGGCTTGTTATCTTTACCTTCGTGTTTGAGTTCGGTGCGACGCCTAGTCAGGGCGTGGGGCTCGTGTTTATCTCGTTGCCGACGCTGTTTGCGAAGCTCGGCACGCTCGGGCACGTGCTAGCGTTCGCGTTTTTTTCGGCTCTGCTTTTTGCGGGCATTACCTCGGCTATCTCGATGCTAGAGCCGTTCACGCACTATCTCATCCGAGAATTCGGCCTTTCTCGTAAAAAATCCCTCGCGCTAATCGGCGTTTTTATCTACTGCATGGGCATTTTGTGCATACTTTCAAGCATCGAAGGCGTTAAAGAAAATTTGACGTTTTTTGGCAAGAGTTTTTTTGACTGCCTCGATTTTCTTAGCTCAAACGTCATCATGCCGATCGGTGGCATCACGGTGTCGATTTTTGTGGGCTTTGTCATCAAAAAAGACGCGCTTTACATACTTTTTGGACCGTATATGAGCAGGGCCGTATTTGAAATTTGGTATTTTATGATTAGGTTCGTAGCTCCTATTAGCATCGTCATCATCACTATAAATGCGCTAAGAGGCTAACCGTGGCAAGCGATAAATTTTCTAAAATCGGATTTATATTATCCATCGTGGGTGCTGCGATCGGGCTTGGCAATGCGTGGAAATTCCCGTACATGGTCGGCGCAAACGGCGGTTCTGCGTTCGTGCTTTTGTATCTTGTTTTTGCCGTTGCGGTCGGGCTTAGCATATTTTTTGCCGAGATGGCGATGGGTAAAATTTCAAACGCCGATCCGGTTAACGCCTTTCGCTCGCTCGCCCCTAAAAACGGCAAATTTTGGGGCTATGCCGGCGTCATAATGATAACTGGCGTTTTGGTTGCGTCGTTTTATACGGTCATCATCGGCTGGGTTATTAGGTACTCGGTCTTGTCGCTTGGCGAACTTCCGCAAAGTATCGCGGTTTCTGGCGAAAATTTCGGCAAATTTATAAGCTCTGATATCTCGGGTCAAATTTTATACTTTAGCATCGCGTTTGCTGCCTATTTTTTCATCCTCTCAAAGGGCATAAAAGGCGGCATCGAGCGGATAAATTTATGGCTTTTGCCGACGCTTTTTTTGCTGCTCATTTTTATGTTGATTTACTCGGTACAAATGGGCGGATTTTTGCAGGCGGCGGAGTTTTTGCTAGTGCCTGATTTTTCTAAGATCACGAGCGAGGCGGTGTTTGTAGCTCTTGGTCTAGCGTTTTTTACGATGTGCGTGGGTATCGGCGCGATCGCGACGTATTCGGTGAGCCTAGATGACAAGACCAATCTTTTCACCTCTTCGCTCTACGTCGTCGCGCTAAACATCATCGTTAGCGTCGTCATCGGACTCATCGTTTTTACCTTTGTTTTCGAGTACGGCGAGCAGCCTAGCCAGGGCGTGGGACTTGCCTTTATCTCGCTGCCTACGCTGTTTGCTAAGCTAGGAGCAATGGGAAACGTCTTAAGCTTTACGTTTTTTACCGCGCTTATTTTTGCGGGACTTACGTCGGCTATCTCGATGGTCGAGCCGCTCGTTTTTTATCTCATAAACGAGTTTAAAATCCCTCGCCTAGGCGCGATCGCGATCGTGGGCGTTTGCGTTTATTGCCTAGGTACGCTTTGCGCGCTTTCAAACATCGCCGAATTTAAAGACGCGCTCACATTTTTCGGCAAGGGATTTTTTGACGTTTTAGACTATCTTAGCTCAAATATCATGCTGCCGCTTGGCGGTATAGTGATTGCGGTATTTGTGGGTTACGCGATGAAAAGAGGCAGCCTAGAGGAGCTGTTTTTGCCGTATATGGGTAGGGCGGTTTTTGAAATTTGGTATTTTTTACTGCGATTCGTCGCGCCGATTTGCATTTTAGCTATAATGATAAGACAAATTTTGGGGAGTTAAATGGAACGAAATTTAAAAAAAGTAGAGCGAATTTTCGGTAAATTAGGCGATATCGCGGGCTACGTCTGTATACTCGTGATGTTTTTGATGATCGCGGACGTTTTTTTTAACGTCACGGCGAGATATTTTTTCAAATACGGCAACGTAGGCCTGCAAGAGCTTGAGTGGCACTTTTTTAGCGTCATCATCCTGCTTGGCATGAGCTACGCGCTAAAAGACGACGCGCACGTGCGAGTGGATATATTTTACGAAAAGATGAGCGTAAAGAAAAGGGCGCTCATAAATATGGCGGGCGTCATCCTTTTTATCCTGCCGCTTGCGCTTTTGGTCGCGTGGCTGAGCTGGGACTACGTCGTGGAGGCGTACGAGAGCGGCGAGGGTAGCGCAGATCCGGGCGGTTTACCGTATCGCTGGGTTATCAAGGCCTTTATCCCGTTTAGCTTTTGGCTACTTATATTTTTTAGTATCGGATACTTTATAAAGTGGCTAAACGTCTATCTAGACGCCGGGTCAAATTTAAGCCAGGCGGGCAAATTTGACGCAAATTTAAGCAAAACCGCGCAACAAGGAGAGGGAAAATGACCGGCATAGTAATGTTTTTAGCCGCGCTTTTTATGCTTGCTATCGGCTTTAGCGTCGCATTTACATTTGGCGCGATAGCCGTCATTTTCGGACTCATCGGCGGTATGGTCGAGAGCTTTGGCGACGGTAACGGCTTTATGGGCGGGCTTGAGATATTTAAAGAGACCTTTAACTTCATGCCTTACCGCATCTACTCGATAATGGAAAATAAAATCCTCATCGCCGTGCCGCTTTTCGTTTTTATGGGTATTATTTTACAAAAGACCAAGCTAGCCGAGAGGTTGCTCGAGAGTATGGCATTTTTATTCGGCGAGATTCGCGGCGGCGTGGCGATCAGCACCGTGCTAGTTGGCGCGCTGCTAGCCGCATCTACGGGCGTTGTGGGCGCTAGCGTCGTAGCTATGGGCGTTATGAGCTTGCCGGTGATGCTAAAATACAACTACAACAAAGCTCTAGGCTGCGGCACTATCTGCGCTTCGGGCACGCTTGGACAGATCATCCCGCCTTCGATCGTTCTAATTATCCTAGGCGACGTCTTTACGGTGCCAGTCGGCGATCTTTTCCGCGAGGCGATATATCCGGGTCTTGCGCTTGTTGGCGCATATATAGCCTATATCCTCATCGTCTCTTACGTCAAAAAAGACTACGCGCCGCCGGTCGTCGTAGAGAGCGATATGCCTAAATCAAAGCAAATTTTAAACGCTATCCTCGCGATTTTGCCGCCGCTAGTGCTTGTCGTACTGGTGCTTGGTTCGATATTTGAAGGCATCGCTACGCCGACGGAGAGCTCGGCGTTTGGCTGCGTGGGCGCGATCGTGCTTTCGCTTTTTTACAGGACTTTTTCGTTTAAAATGCTAAAAGAAGCGCTTGAAGAGAGCGTCAAAACTACGGCCGTCGTCTTTACTATCCTTATCGGCGCGACCGCGTTTTCGATGGTGTTTAGCTACACCGGCGGCGACGAGATAGTTGAGGAAGTGATGTCGAATCTGCCTGGCGAAAAATGGGGCTTTATCGTCTTATCTATGATTACGATTTTTGCGCTGGGATTTTTTATAGACTTCGTCGAGATTTCATACATCGTACTGCCGATTTTAGCGCCGATTGCGGTAAATTTAGGCATAAACCCGCTATATTTTGCTATCGTTATCGCGATGAATTTGCAGACTTCGTTCCTCACGCCGCCGTTTGGTTTTAGCCTCTTTTATCTAAAAGGCGTGGCGCCTGCAGAGATTAAGACTTCTGATATCTACAAAGGCGTCGTGCCTTTTATCGGACTGCAAATTTTGGTCTTAGCGATTTTTGCCGTTATTTTGTTGAGCTAGATTTAAATTTAACGTTTTGGGCTATAATCTTTCAAATTTATCCAAAGGAAAAAAATGAAAAAAATAGCCCTGATCTCGACGCTTGCCGCACTGGCTAGCGCGCAGAGCAATCTACTGGAAATCTACAAAAACAAGTCCTTCATCCACCAAAGCTTCGTCGATCAAAAAAGCGAATTTAGCCTAAATTTACCCGAGTTCGTAGCGATTGAGGATGTCGACGTGAGTGCGTCTTGCGAGCTAATCAGTCTAAATTTAAACGAACCAAAACCGCTAGAAGACGAAAGATACGATAAATTTAAAAAAGCTCAAAACGAGTTTGAGGAGCTGGGAAATAAGGTAGGCGCGCTAAACGCGAAAAACAAATTTTTAAATAACTTCTCGGCTTTCAAAGAGCAAAGCGTCGAGAATTTGAGCGCCGATGCGGATAAATTTTACGATATAACGCTAAAAGCGCTAGCCGAAGCCTCGCAGGCTAAAAAGCTGCTTAACGACGCGAATCTAAAAATGCAAGAACTAGAAATAGAGGTCGTAAATTTTCAAAAGCTTGACCTTAAATTCGAATGCGATCCAAAACAGGTCAAAATCTCCTATCCGGTGGGCGTTAGCGTAAATTTAAAAAATAAAATTTCCGCCCTGGTCGAAAAAGGCAAGGTCGAAATCTCGCAAAATTTGACCCTAAAAAATCCTCTCGATACGGATTTATCAAACCTTACGATCGCGCTTTATCCGTTTTACTACTCGTCAAATTTGACGCCAGAGCCTTTTTATCCGTGGTACGAGGGCAAGGCAGAGCCCCTGCTAGCCGCGGCTCCGGTAGCGATGGAGGCCTACGATAGAGCCGCAGTCGCGCCGATGAAAAAGGCAAAGCAAGTATCCCGTAATTACGCTAAAGAGACGGAGGCTAGCAACGTCCAAAACGAGCTTGCAAATACTTGGCGCATCGATAACGTAAGTCTAAAAGCGGGCGAGGAAAAGAGCTTTAGCTACGACAAGCAAAGCCTTGACGCGAAATTTGACCTAGTTATCGACGGATACGGCGGAGCAAACGCATATGTTAGAGCTAAATTTAAGCCTGAACGAAGCGTAGAGAGCTCGGACGCGGAGTTTAAAATCGGCGACGTAAATATCGGCAAAAGATACGTAGGCTACGCTGCGGGCGAGGAGGCCGAGGAGTTTTTCGGTAAAAACGAGCTTGTGTCCGTAAAAAAGGAAAATAACGGCGAATTTACGAAAGAGTCGTTTTTCGGCTCGAAAAATAAAATCTCGCAGGGCTATAAATTTACCGTAAAAAACGGCTCTAAACTCGCGTGGGACGTGGTCTTGCAGGAGCGAGCGCCAGTTAGCGCGCACGAGAGCGTAAGCGTAAACATGAAAAATGACCCCAAAGAGAGCGAACTGGATAAAGAGGGCAAGGTGACGTGGAAATTCGCGCTTAAACCAAACGAGAGCAAGGAGATAAATTTCGCTTACGAGCTGACTAGGCCTGGGAAATAATGGCACAAAATCTAGCTTAAATTTGCTTGCTTCGGCTTGTCTCGCGAGCTCTTTTCCGAGATTTCGCAAAATTTT
>CAUSIL010000004.1:0-23617 GCA_963531395.1 uncultured Campylobacter sp. | reverse complement strand
CGATACAGCTATCTTTTTGTGAGGGATCAGTGGGATAGCTTCCTGGCTTTTAGGATAGAAAATTTTGCCAGCATAGTTTTGATTTTATATCCGATTTTGCTTATTATCGGGTCGTTTTTCCCAGGTGGCAGTAGCGGATATGGCATTTATGCATTTTTATACGGCCTTGTCGTGGCTCCGATTTGCTTGCTTGTTTTTGCGATATGCTACTCTCGCAACAAAAGCTCATACGAGCCCGCACCCGAGGGTGCAGATCTGCGCAGAGAGTCCGGTCTAGCTCAAAGCGCGAAATCAGTAGAGGAAAGACTCGGCGAGCTAAACGACCTGGACGCGGAATTTGATCAAATACCTTGGGATCTAAAAAACCGTTACGACGTGCATAGGCTTATCAGGCGCGCTAGTATGGCGTTTATCGGATTTACGCTCATGGTTTCGTGGTTTGCGGGCTTTATAGGAAACATCTTAGGAGTTGCATACCTTGCCGTGGTGCTAATTTTGCCGTATTTTTTCACGAAAATTTACCTAAAAAGCCACCCAACTAAAAAATACAGCAAATTTTTTATAAAAAATCAGCGATTTTGCTTGGCGATTTTTACGGTTGAAAATCTAGCTAGCATTGCTTTGATCTTGTATCCGGTTGTTCTCATAGTAGCGGCTCTAATCGCTAGAAATAACGAAAATACGGTGAGCTTGCTTTTGGGCGGCTCAAACGTACTGTCTGCTTGCCTTATTATTTTTGCGGCGTGCTATCTGTTTAACCGAAGTACATATATCCCAAAAGACGAGGCATAATTAAATTTAAGCATGCTTGACGCGGTTTTTGCGGACGCGACAGGGCGACAAATTTGGGCGGTTGTGTAAAATTGGCTCGCCTAAACCCGGTTTGGCAGGCAAGCCTAAATTTGACGAGACTTGCCATCTGCGCTAAAAAGCGTTAAATTTAACGCGACTAAAACCTGCAAGCGGGCTTTAGATTAGGGTCTAAATAAATTCAAATTTGACCGCATAGCCGAACTTGGTTTTAAAGTATGTGTCAAATTTGAGCGAGTTTGGGGCGTTATGGCTTTGACGAACGGTTTAAATTTAACGAATCAGCGGCTAAATTTGTATAGCAAATCGCTCAAATTTAGCTGGCCTTTTTGGGTCAAATTTTAAAAAATCAGCCCCTCGTCGTCTTGTTTTATTAGCATATCCTGGGCGTCGGGTTTAGGTACGGGCGAGATCTTCGTATAGATCTCCGCTAAGCCCTCGTGCGCGGTATGAAAGACGCCTTCAGGCTCGATGAAGGTTTTTTGTTTTAGCGGGTACTCCTTCATATAGCTTTCCATAAATTTCTTAAACACCGGAGCCGCCGTGCGTCCGCCGCCCTCGACCTTTCTCATCGGCGTATTATCGTCGTTGCCGTACCACACTAGCACCTCAACCTCGGGCGTAAATCCGCAAAACCACGCATCGACGTTATTATTCGTCGTACCCGTCTTGCCTGCTACCTGTACGCCATTTAGCCTGGCGCTTTGCCCGGTGCCGCGCTCTACTACCGTCCTCATCATATCAGTCATCAGATATGCCTGCTCGGGTTCCGTAACAAATATCCGCGCAGGCTCGAAAACCGCTTCTAAATTTTGATAATTTATAATGCGTTTTATGAGGCTTGGCTCTACGATCTCGCCGCCGTTTGGAAACATCGAGTAAAATTTGGCAAATTCTAACGGCGAGATGCCAAAGCTACCAAGCGCGATGGATAGGTTTTTGGGAATGTTTTTAAAGCCCATTTCGGTTAGCTTTTTATAAGCCGTATCAAGTCCGATCTCATCGAGTAAATTTATCGTGGCGAGGTTGCGCGACTGACGCAGAGCCTCTCGCAGCGTGATGTAGCCCTGGAAGCCGCCGCTGTAGTTTTTCGGTCGCCACTCGTACTGGCTGCCTTCGTTAAAAACCCTTGATATATCAGCAGCCTTGCTCATCGGCGAGTAGCCCATGTCTAGAGCAATCTGATAGATAAAGGGCTTAAAGCTAGATCCCGGTTGGCGCATACTCTGCGTGGCGCGGTTGTAGCTGCTTTTGGAGTAGTCTACGCCGCCTACTAGCGCGAGGATCTCGCCCGTTTTAGGTAGCGTAACGACGATAGCGCCGTTTAGGATACTGGCGTTTGCGTCTTTGTTGCGTTTTAGTATCTCGTTGTAGCCGTATTTTAGCGCCTCGGACGCCATATCTTGCACCTTTAAATCAACGCTGGTTTCGATGACGTAGCCGCCGGTTTTTATATCTTCAAAGCGCTTTGAGGCTTCTTTTAGCACCTCGTCCACGATATACGGGGCTTTGTTTTGCGTGAGAGTATCGTCAAAAACTACGGGCTGCTCGACTAGCGCGGCTTTGTACTCTGCGTCGCTGATCCAGCCTAGCGCGTTCATCCTTGCTATGACGTTGTTTGCGCGGCTAAGCGATAGATCTAGGTGGCGGGTCGGGTCGTAGGTGCTAGGCGCTTTTGGTAAGCCCACTAGGATAGCGATCTCTTTTAGCGTGAGTTCGTCAAGCTCCTTTCTAAAGTATCCTTTTGCCGCGGTTTTTATGCCGTGATAGCCGTGTCCTAGATAGACGTGATTTAGATAGCGCTCTAAAATTTGCTCTTTGGTTAGCTCGTTTTCCAGTTTCATCGAGATGATCATCTCTTTTAGCTTACGAGTTAGCTTTTTTTCTCTGGTTAATACCATGTTTTTAACAAGCTGCTGCGTGAGCGTGCTAGCGCCCTCGACTAGTTTGCCCGCCTTTATGTCCTTAACGATAGCTCGCGTGATGGCCTCGGGGTTTACGCCACCGTGTTCAAAAAAACTCGTATCCTCGATCGCCACGAGCGCCTCTATGACGCGCGGCGGGATGTCCTCGTACTTGACGTAGATTCTATTTTCATCAAAGATATTTGCGATGAGTTCGCCGTTTCTATCGTAAATTTGAGTCGTGAGCTTTGGCTTAAAATCGATAATATTTGACGCATCAAAGGTAACTTGCGAGTAAAGATACGCAAACGCCGCGCTCAGCGAAACAAAGATAATAAACAAAATAGAAGCTAGAATTCTCATAAAAACGCCTTTAAAATTTTCACGTTTAGCCCCATTGCGGTGCTAGTTTCACCGTTTTGGCTTAGGATGTATTTTTTGTTGAAATTTTCTATCGTCATGGCTCCTGCCTTGCCCCGCCAAAGATCGCCCGATAGGTAGTTTTGTAGGTCGGCTTCGTCAAATTTGGCAAATTTATACTCGGCAAAGCTTACGTTAAAAAGCTCGAATTTCTCGCCTAAAAATATCATAGCAGTTACGATCCTAGCGGCATTTTCGCTTTGCATTTTTAGCATTTTAAAAGCTTCTTTTTCGTCCTTTGCTTTGCCTAAAATTTTACCGTCGCATACGACGACGCTATCGGCGAAAACGACGTTTTTTACGCCGCTGTTTGCCTTTAAAAACTGCTCTTTTTTTGCCGCGACTATCTTTTGGACGTAAACGTGCGGCGGTAAATTTTTATCTACGCCGCCCTCGTCGTAGTTAAAGAAGATTTGCTCGAAATTTATTCCGCTTTGTCTTAAAATTTTCGCCCGCGTTTGCGAACTTGAGGCTAAAAAAATCATCAAAACTCCTTATATGCTATGCCAAGATACGTCGCTAGTAGCGCAAATGCGACGTTTAGCGGGATGAAATAATAAATCGTAACGATGAGATTCTCGTGAAGCTCGACGTATTCGCTATTTTTAAATGCTTTTACGGCCTTGTTTAGACGGTAAGTAACATAAATTATATTTAGAAGCAAAAAGCCGTAAAGAGCCCATTTTGTCGTTAAAACCGTGTCTAGCATAGGGTCGGCGGTTTTTGCCGCGCTTTCCTTAGCCAGCATCGGACCTGTCGCGCCTATAATTAAAATCGATCCGTAATCCGCGTATCCTAGGCGTTTCATCATCGAGATTATCGTCTCGTAGCTCTGCGCGTCGTTGCCTAAATTCTTCATAAAAAATTTAGCCATTAGTAAAAAATTCGCCTGAAATCCGATAAAAACGATAACCGCAAGGATATGAACAAAAGGTAAGGCGTTGTCGATTCTTGCAAAAGCTATATTAAATTCAGGCATTTGCCCCCTTTGATTTTAAAATTTGTTTGTGTTAAATTTATCCTTGCCGGCGCCGAAATTTGACGACTTAACGCGTGGATAAAATTTTTGGGTTCAGTTTAAAAACGATCAACTCCGCGCATCTTTGCTTTATATTTAAGCCTAGAAACCAAATAAATTCGGTTTTTAACTTTATCCTGGTATTAAAACCTACTTAAAACTCGCTTTAAGCCCTTTGGGATAAAATTTACCCGGATTTTGGGTTAAATTTTACGGCTATTTTTGAGCTCATTTTTAAATTTTAATTTAATAAAATCGGCACCATAAAATAGCCCGTTAAATTTGCCGATTTGCGACTATTTTAATTTAGCCTAGTTAAAGGCAGCTCAAATTTGCTTTAAATTTTACGCCTCAAAACCGCGGTCAAATTTAAGCGACTATCTTAAATTTGACCGACGCGAGCTTATTTTTCAAGCTTTACTTTAGCAAACTCTAACGCCTGCCTAACCGCATCCTCGATCGCTAGTACGTTTTTACCGCCTGCGGTTGCGAAATCGTCCTTGCCGCCGCCGTTTCCGCCTAAAATTTGAGCCGTAAATTTGACCCATTCGCCCGCTTTCAAAGCTGCATTTTTCACGCCAGCGGCCAGAGCGATTTTGCCCTCTTCATTTACTTGCACGAGCAGGATCGCCGCCTTTTCGTTCTCGTTTTTAAACTCGTCTATCACGGCCTTTATATCGCCGCTATCAAGCACCGCGACGCAAAGCTTGGTCTCGTTTACATTTATCGCCACGAGCGCGTGCGCGTCTTTGGCCTGTTTGCTCTTATCTTTTAGGCTTTTTATCTCGGCTTTTAGTTTTTTTACCGCGTTCATCGGCTCGGCGCTTTTTAGCTCGGTTTTTAGCTCTTCGATCTCGCCGCGCCAGGCTTTTGCTAGATTTAGCGCGGCCTTAGAGCATACGGCCTCGATCCTACGCACGCCCGCGCTCACGCCGCTTTCTTTAGTGATGAAAAACGCGCCGATTTGGCTTAAATTTGCCACGTGCGTACCGCCGCAAAGCTCCTTGCTAACATCGCCGAAGCTTAGCACGCGCACTTTGTCGGCGTATTTCTCGCCAAATAGCGCGATCGCGCCGCTATTTTTAGCGTCCTCGATGTCCATTATCTCCGTTTTTGCCGCGATGCTCTCGGCGATTGCACCGTTTACGAAATTTTCGATCTTTGTTAGCTCCTCCGCCGTCACTGCCTTTGGATGCGAGAAGTCAAATCTGAGTCTGTTTGCCTCGACGCTAGATCCGGCCTGCGCGATATGCGTTCCTAGCACGCTTCTAAGCGCAGAGTGGAGTAGGTGCGTGGCGCTGTGATGGCGAGCGATCTCGGCCCTTTGCTCGCTTACTTTTAGCTTCACGGTATCGCCGATTTTAAGCTCTTTTTTAACCGCGACGTTTGATAAATTTAGTCCGAAAAACTTCTGCGTATCTAGCACGTCGGCCGCGCCTACGATCTCGCCGCTATCGCCCGCCTGGCCGCCGCTTTGGGCGTAAAAAGGCGTCACGTCAAACATCGCCCAGCCTTGTTCGCCGGATTTTAAAATTTGAGTTTCTTTAAAATCCTCGTCAAGCAGCGCTAAAACCTTGCTTGTGCGCTCAAGCTCCTCGTAACCGCTAAATTTGTTTGCGCCGAATTTCTCTAAAAGCGCCTTAAAATCGCCCTTTGCGTTCTTGTCGCCACTGCCTTTCCAAGCAGCCTTAGCGCGCGCTTTTTGCTCGCCCATTAGCTCGTCAAATTTAGCTTCAACTACTTCGAGTCCTTTTTCGCGTAGCATATCGGCTGTGAGGTCTAGCGGAAATCCGAAAGTATCGTAAAGCTTAAACGCAGCCTCGCCGCTAAAAATATCTTTCGTGCGCGCTAGCTCGCTCTCAAAAAGCTCCAGCCCGCTCGCGATCGTGGCTAAAAATCTCTCTTCTTCGAGCCTGATTTGCTCTTTTACGGCCTCTTTTTTCTCGTTTAGGTAGGCGTAGTGGCCGCCCATTAGCTCGCAGACTTTATCGACGAGGCGATACATGAAGGGCTCTTTGATACCTAGTAGATATCCGTGTCTGATCGCGCGGCGAAGGATACGGCGAAGCACGTAGCCGCGACCCTCTTTGTCAAACGTCGTGCCTTGAGCTAGCAGGAAAGTAACCGAGCGGATGTGATCGCTGATGACGCGGTAGCTAGCGCCGCTCTCATACGCGTACGGCTTGCCGCAAAGCGCTGCTACTTCGTTTATAAGCGGCATAAAAAGCGAGCTGTCGTAGTTGCTAAATTTGCCTTCCATTATCGCCGTGACGCGCTCAAGCCCCATGCCAGTGTCGATGCTAGGCTTTGGTAGCGGAGCCAGCTTACCGTCGCTGCTGCGCTCGTACTGCATAAAAACCAGGTTCCAAATTTCAAGAAATCTGTCGCCGTCGCCGCCCATGTAGTCCTCAGGAGTGTTAAAGTGCTCGCCGCCTTGGTCATAAAAGATCTCCGAGCACGGTCCACACGGTCCCGTATCGCCCATCTGCCAGAAGTTATCGTGATCGCCGAATCTATAAATGCGCTCCTTTGCGATGTGCTGCTCCCATAGCGCAAACGCCTCGTCGTCGCTCTCGTGGACGGTGACGTAGAGGCGGTCTTTTGGTAGTTTTAGCACCTGCGTGACGAACTCCCATGCATACGCGATCGCGTCTTTTTTGAAGTACTCGCCGAAGCTAAAATTTCCCAGCATCTCAAAAAACGTGTGGTGGCGCGCGGTGTAGCCGACGTTATCTAGGTCGTTGTGCTTGCCGCCTGCGCGGATGCAGGTCTGGCAGCTCGTGCGGATCGGCGGAGTAGGGCGCGGCACTTCGCCGGTGAAAATGCTCTTAAACGGCACCATACCAGCATTTGTAAAAAGTAGCGTAGCGTCGTTTGGCACTAGCGGCGCGGACGGGATGATCTCATGACCTTTGCTTGCAAAAAAATTTAAATAAGCCTCTCTAATATCCATCGTTTTTCCTGATTAAAGTTTTAAAATAGGGCTGATTTTATCATAAATTTGATAAAACTTGTTTGAGGTTAGGCAATAAAAACGGTTGTAAAAAAGACTAAAAAATCTAAAAATAGGGCGCATTATCCGTTTAATTACCGTTTTTTACTATAATTATTTCAAAAACAATAAAATTTGGGATTAATATGAAGAAAAAAGTTGCGATCATAGGCTTTACGGGCAACGCCAAAATTTATTACAACGAGCTGCGTCGCTCGGAAAATTTTGAGCTGGTTGGAATATTTGACGGAGTGCAAAATCACGAAATTTGCACGCGAATACCGTTTTATAACAACATAAACGATCTTTTAAGCTCGGTTAAAATCGACGCCATAATCGTCACCGACACGCACAAGCACTTAAATTTAATACCAAAGTGCCTAAATTTTATAAAATTTATCATGCTTGATCCGTGGCTTTGCAAATCAGGCGAGATAAGAGAATTAAAATACTGCTTTAAGCCCCAAAATATCGGTGCTTACGTGGCTTTTACGGATAGGTTTAATCCCGTGATAGCCTCTATAAAAAAGGAGCTGGCTAAAGAAAGGGAAATTTTCTCGCTAAATATCTCGCGCGGGTTTAACAAAGGCGTAAATTTACAACTGGAAATTTTAAAAAACGTCGATTTAGCAAGGTTTGTAACGGGTAGCGAAGTGGTGTTTGGCAACAAAATCTCCATCCAAAATGAAGATAAAAGAAGCGAAACCGATGCGCTTTTTCAGCTTAAATTTAAAAATCAAACCTTAGCCAGCATTCACAACTCGAAGCGATTTAAAGCCGAGCGATTTACGATTGAATTTGCCGCGAGCGGGGGCGTGTATTTCGGCGATATATCGGGTCTTAAGCTGAACAAATATACGCTTGAAGGGCAGCAAAATTTGAAAGTTTACGGCGACGTTTCGCCGGCTAAAGCATTGTTTGCAGAGTTTTACCAGGCTTGTTGCGGCGCAAAAAGCGATCTAAGCACGCTTGAAGACGCGCTAAAGGCTCAGGAGATTTGCGAATGAGACTTATTTTATTGCTAAACATGGGCGGACCGAACGACCTTAGCGAGGTTGGAGTTTTTTTAAAAAATATGTTTAACGACCCGTATATCTTGGGGATAAAAAGCCCGATTTTGCGCAAATTCGTGGCATTTATGATAACTAGCTCGCGCCTAAAAACCGCGCAATATAACTACCGTCAAATCGGCGGCAAGTCGCCTATCTGCGAGCTTACGGCTAGGCTTTGCGGTAAAATTTCGCATTTTTTAGAGGACGGCGAAACGGCGGCATTTGCGATGAACTTCACGCCGCCTTTTACAAAGGACGTTTTGACCGAGTTTGCGCAGGCCTCGGAGATCGTCGTTTTCCCGCTATACCCGCATCACTCTATCACCACCGTGACGTCAAGTCTAAACGACTTTAAAAAAGCGTGCCGCGAGCTAAATTTACAAGCAAAGATAAAAATCGTCGAGCCGTTTTTTGAGGACGATAGATATAACGAAATCATCGTAGACCGCATCGAAAAAAGCGCGCGTAATCTAAATACGGATGATATAACGCTAGTGTTTTCGGCGCACTCTTTGCCGCAAAAAATCATCGATGCAGGCGATGTTTACGAGGAACACGTCAAGCGGCACGTTCAAATTTTAACCGAAATTTTGGAGAAGCGAGGGGTTAACTTTAAGCAAACGATGCTGGCTTACCAGTCAAGACTCGGCCCCGTAAAATGGCTCGAACCCTCGCTAAATCAGGTCTTAGCCGAGCTAAAAGGTAAAAAAGCGCTCATCTATCCGATCTCGTTTTGTATCGACAACTCAGAGACCGTTTTTGAGCTATCAAAGGAATTTAAGCGTATCGCAGACGAGCTAAAATTTGATTTTTACGATGTCGTAGCTTGCCCAAACGACGATGATAAGTTTGCTAAATTTATCGCAGATAAAGCTAAGGAATAAAATTTGCTTGTAAAAATGCATCTTGTATAAAGGATGCAAAATGACGATCGAAGAGCAGAAATTTATCCAAAAGATTTTGGCCGAGCTCGCGCAAAAAGCTGCGCAAAATAGCGCAAAAGCGGCAAACGAAGGCGGCTTTGAAAAGGAGCTTAAAAGAGCGGCAGAGCCGGTAAAAACCTCCAAAGAGCCCGATGTGGAGGGGTTTAAAAGAACTCTTACCGAGCTTGGCGCGGCCGGATATTTATCGCAGATGAACGAACAAAAAATCCAAGAAAAACTAAGAGCCAAAAAAGAGGAGCTGATGGAAGCTCTAGGGCTAAATACCGATATGAAAAAAAGCCTAAGAGATGAGCTTGAAGCCGTGCTAGACGAGCTTTTGACTAAATATGAAAAAGAGCTACGAGCTAGTTTGCAAAGCAACTCCTTGTTAGAAAAACAGCAAGCCTTGCAGAATAAAAATCCGTCAATGCTAGGCTCGGCTCTGCTGGGAATCGTATAAAATTAGCATTGATTTTAAACGGCTAAGCGAAGGCGATTTTGATGCTTAGCCGTTTAATTTTTTTAGTGTATTCTTCTATACGATGCCGCCCGCGCATTAATGTAGAAGCGGTTTTAGTGCAAACTAAGCTTATTTAAAAGAGTATTAAGCCGTAATTTTTGTAGATAACGCAAAAGTAGCCAAGATAAAAATTTAGCGACGAGAATTAACGGCTAGCAAGCATAAAAAGGTAAGTAAATTTAGCTCCAATTTTTAAGTTTGAGAGCTTTTGCTTAAAAATACCGTTTTGCTCGTTTTATAATAGATGAAACACTGCTTGCAACCGTATCAGAAAGCTATAAACAAAGCGAGATAGAGCTTAAAATATCAAAACTTGACGGCAAGTTAAAACGTTTAGCGTCTGTGTCGCAAAATTTCAAAGAGTGCTTGCCGCCGGTAGCAAGCAAATCAGAGTCAGGTACAAAAATAATCTCTATAATGAGAGTGTGGCTTGGTTGTTTGAAACTGCGAGTCGGACGATTCTAAATTTAGAGTTACGCATTCAAAGATAAAACCGCATAATATATATAAAATCTTGGAAATAGCGTGCCTCGTCGCTAACGATAAAGCGCAAAAATCGCATAGCAACCTAAAAAGCTATGGGCACAGCGAATCAGTAAGTTGAAATCGGTAAAAAGCGCACTTCGTTAAAAGCGATGGTTTTTTGGCTTGTACTGCGGTTGTGTAGTTTTTAAATATTCTTTAAAGAGCTAACGGCGGACTATACAAAGCTAAGTAGAGCCCGAATATTTATAGCAATGCAAGAAAATTTTATATCAAATCTCATTAAGGAAAAATATTTTTAGAATGGTTTTTAGAAGCGGGTGTTTTGCAAAATTGACCAAGCCGCTAAAATGGATTCAGGTGTTTTAAAAGTAGCAAGGCGCGTTTATAACTTTTGCATTTGGCGCACTTTGTTTGCAACTTGCTCATAAATTTTATTTGTCTTTTGCTGCTACGAACGCGGAAGAATAACTATCGCTTTTGTCTGTAAATTTAACGGCGGGCTTAGTTAAGCATCTGTAGTTTTTGTTTCAAATATTTGGCTCAATAAATGTTTGAAGTTAGAGAAAAAAACGGAAAGGGAAGGACGAGAATTTATCCCGCCCAAGTTTGATTAGTAAAGCCCGAATTTGCCGTCGGAGCGTTTATAGATTACGCGCATTTTTGCGTCTATATCGTTAAATACGTAAAACTGCGCTTCACTATCCTTTAGCTTTTGTAGCGCTTCTTCTATTTCTAGCGGTTTATACAACTCAAGTTCCATAGGGATTATCTCGTCTACCTCGCTATCGATTTTTCCCTCTGCTATGGCTGAGCGGATAGCCTTACCGTCGTCTTTATTTTTAACGGTAGTATTTTTATCGTGTTCGCGGCGAAGCACCTTTGATGCGCGCTCAAGCGCGAGATCGACCGCAGCGTACAGATCTTTGTCTTTATGGCGGATTACGATAGTGTCTTTTTTGGCTAAATTTAGCGCAAATTCTACGCTAAAGCCTTTTTTACCGTTTTTTTCGTCTGCTGAAACTACGCAACGACCCGAGATTATATCTAGGCCGTATTTGCCAAGCGCGTCAAATGCATTTTCTATGTGTTGTTTGATCGGATCTGTTAAATCAAACTGTTTGCCTACGATACTTAGGTTCATCTTCTCTCCTTATGTGCTAAGATTTTTGATTATTATAGCATATAAAGTATTATTTTAGAGCTTTTGGATCGTGCGTCTGTGAATTCTGATCGGCGGGATATTGGCATTTGCCGACCTAACGACTACGTCTAATATAATCGTTCCGGCAGACGCGGTCGTAGATATCGGGGTTACCGCCGTACCTCTACCGGCAGTACCGTCGCAAACCCCAACCTTACCAAACATTTTATTTATAGTTACGCTAGCTTGAAATAAAGACGTTGCTGCATTTTGGGTTGGGAAAAACGTTTGCATAAGGTTTGCATTAGTATCTATAAGAGCACAGTTTGCGGGTTGCATAAAATCTGTTTGCAATAGCCTTAAGATAGCTATTTCCGTAGCCCCTTTTGCTAGAAGTTCAGCCTGCTCTCGCAAGAATATATCTGATGTTTGTCTTGCGGTGGTTACTGAGACATTTAACGAAAACATAGCTAAAGTCGCTATTAAAACTACAAAAACAATCGCCGTTACTAAACTAAAACCTCTTTTCATTAATATACCGCCTTTGTTTTACATACCGTGGTCTCAGCCTCCGTAGGATCAAGAGACCTGCCGGCATCTCTTATGCACAGCTTTAAAACCAAAACGCCGTTTGCTTCCGTAAAGTTAAACCTAGTTACATTTGTTGCAAGGAGACTCCTGCTGCCATCCGTGTATTCTTGTCCTACCCATGGGCGAAAGTTATAGTAAAGAAATAAATTAAAATCGTTGTCAGTGCTAGCCTGACCGGGGACTATAGCATAAGCCGTATGAAGTAAATAATATTGCTCGGAAATAAGCGCACCTTCATATCTTATAACGTTTAATGACGTATCTTGAGTACTGTTTGCGACCAAAGCCACTGCCCGAGCCGTCGAGTTGTTATATCCGAAAGACGAATTTGAGTTTAAATTCGTTCCCTTGAATATTACGCCTATATTTTGATTTTCTATACTGGCTTGATAGTTTGTTAGGTCTTTTATGTTTTGGTTTGCAGAGGCTGGACTATTTTGCGAAACTTGAGTCAGGAGTCTGCTTCCGGGCGTTGCTAGGGAACCGCCCAATATACCAGTTGCTTTAGTGCTGTTGGAAGATGGGTTGTTTAGGTCTATAAAGCCGGTCCAACTACCGTCCTGAAAGCTCTCATAGCTATAAGCAACCCACTCTAAGATAGGAAAATTATTATTTAATTGTGTTGAGCTTGTGGATACAAAGTCTCCATGTCCACGTCCATTAATATCTATTTTTTTTCCTATTGCCGAGCCTTTGACTCGGATGGCAAGTCTTTTTGAAATTTGTTCCAAAACCAACTCGGTTTGCGTTTCTAGGGTATTAATGGCTCTACTTTGTAGATAGTTTTTATATACATTAAGAGTTATTTCCACGCCTATATAGGATATGATTCCTACTATGACTATTACGATAATAAGCTCGAGTAACGTAAAAGCTTTTTTCATTATACTTACCAAACTTTAGTTAAAATTACCGGAGCGTCGCCTATATTTGCCGAATATGACCGTAAAATGATCGTATAACCTACTGCCCCGCTAGCATCTCTAGTTGTTGCATTTACGCTAACTTCCCTCACGTCCTGATTTACCGTACCGTTCATATTTCTTGATAGGTTCACATTGCTAATCAAATTTGCCGTTATTATACTATCTCTATCGTATCCGGCTGTGCTAGTTATCTGCGTGCGTCTATTGTCAAACGATGCCAAGACTCCGGCTCTATTTTCCCATGCTTTGCACGTTACGCCCGTTCTTGCGATAGGTGAAAAGATTCTTCTTTCTTCTTGAGGTATATTGTTTTGGTCGTAGAAATTCGTCATATTCCCAAATACCGGAGTCGGAAGCCTTTGGTAGCTATCTTCCCCGGTGCAACTCCATGCGGCCGTAGATATGATGGCGAGTCTTGTTTTAGCGTCCATAACCGTCTCTTGTATTAGAGCCATTTTATTATTGTCTGACACCGTAGAAAATATTTTAGGCACGGCAGCCATCGTCAATCCCATAATGACGATGGCTAGTACGAGCTCTATTAGTGAAAATCCTTTTTTTGTCTTTACCATTCTATTCTCTTGCTTGATTTATCCATGATGTTGTTTAGTCTGCCGTTTCTACCCTCCGTACCGACTACGTTGCCTACGCCTACGTCCGTTCCGTTTTTATTGAGCGCTTGTCCTCCCCAATTTGTGTCGTTTGACGTAAAGTTAACCGTAAAGCGATTTACGGTAGCTGCCGCGTTAGAAGGGTCGAATATTAGCCAGCTTGAGGCATTCATTAGCACGATATCTGTTCCCACTGAGGTACTTGATAGATTTATCCTTTCCACGCCGTTATTTATAGGATTAGCTACGGTAATGGTAGTGGTGGCTGCATTAGTAAAGGCGCCGTGCGTTCCTTGATTGTTATTCCTGTGAGCCGCGTTTACGACCCAATTATCACCGGCTTGCGGCATAGTCACGTTAGTATTTGCTAAAGGATAAACGGCTTTATTGCACCTATTGCAGTAGATACCATAGTATATACTCCCAGCAAATCCGCTCATAGGCCCGGTATAAGTCGGCGCATATACTTGGCCGTAGTAAAATGTCGCATTGCTTACGGCAGTAGGTTTGACATACGCAGCTCCCGGTGCGCTAGCTAAGATACTAGAATTTGAGGATGAAATATTGTTAAAGGTAAACGTATTACTAGAAACGGTAAATGGATTTTTAGCCAAATTTGTAGTTCTGGCGAAGTTAAATCTTATATTTACTCTTGCCGTAGCGTCGGTATCGGCAAAAGCCGTCGCATTGACGCTATAGCTACCTATATTTGCCGCGCTACCGGCTATTTTTCTCGTGTCGGAGCCTGCATCGTTATCGAAAAATATCACCTCTCTTATCGCGCTTGCAAGGTTTCTGGCTAAAGTCGTGGCGTCGGTGGTAGATGCATCGGTAGTTTCGCCGTTATTGTCCGTATAACCAGGGATGATTCGGTCTATACCCATAGTAAAACTAGTTTGTTGTGCATAGCAACTTCTCGTATATAAATTTGCGACATTTCCATCTCCCAAAAGTGCATTTATATCAAACTTAGCCATAGAACTCATGGCACTATCGTTTGAGACATAAGTCATATTGCTGCTACCAAAATTTGAAATTTGCAGATTTCTAACGGCTATGGATTGCGGTGCAAAGCTTAAAAATATTTCGCCTTTGATGTCGCAGCCTATTTTCCCATTTACTTTCGTAGTGCTATCGCTATTTTTTATACAATCATCTCCACTGCTATCTACGGCTGTAAATGTACTATCTTTTAGATATAAACTAGCAAGTCCGATGTCTGGGTAAGAGAAGTCGCCAATCGTCGTACCTACTACCTTTTTTAGTGTTCCTATGCCGTTAGTAAAGGATACCGTCGTTGTCATATTTTGTATATTGGTTATCACATTACTATTTATCGCATTTTGGCAAGCGGGAGTGAGATCGGGACTAAATCTTACGATTTGAATTTTATCTTTATCGTCTGTATGGTCAGTATCGGTCTTTAGATTTTTTTCAGCATAGTTGCTGGCTATTTTATCTGCGTTATATACCGCGGCAATGCCCATAGCAGGATAAGTTTTACCACCTATCAGTGAAATTCGGCTCGTATTTGATGTAGTTTTTACCGAGCCACCGTCGTAGCTTACGAATTTTTCAGGCCTTATAGCAAACAGGTCAGATATACATTCTGCTGCGGTATATTGTTTGGTATAAGGGTCTTTGTATGAAATTCTAAAAGATACAGCCTTATATGCGTTATTTATTAAGATATTTTGTAGATTAATGATCCCATTATCTTTGTTCAGTTCTACTTCTGCTATATTGTTTGCTAAAATAGAAGCCCCGGCAGGACAACTATTAACGGCGTCAATTTTTACTTTAATCGGTTCGTCTGGACCTTTTGGTACGCTACCGATAGGTAAGTCGGAGCTTATATATGCTATTTTTGCATTAAACGGCTTCCCTGCCAGCTGAGTATATAACTTTTCGGAGTCGCCATTTTTTTCAAAATTCTCGTTTGCTATTTTTATAGTAGACATGTCAAATACCGTTAAATAGTATTTTTTATCTACGCACTTTTTGATTCTCTTGTTTTTAATCTCAAATTTTATAGAGTCATTTTTAAATGTAGCTTCATATTCTACATTTGGTTGTAAACCGCCCTTAAGCGATAGGTCATACTGTATAAAAGCTTTTTTCGTAATGTCTAAAAGCCCGCCAACTCCTCGTTTCGCACCACTACCCAAGAAGAGAGTTAGTTCGCCGTTAGAATATTTTTGGAGTGCTCTCGTATCGCTGTCGTCAAATTTGTCCCCCAGAGAAAATCCGTCTCCGCTGCCTGCATAAGGTTTGACATAGGTAGAATTTTGTTGATATTTAGCATTTACGTCTGTTTTTGCAACTATAGATAGATATTCTGCATTGTCATTACTATTGTTTATTATGGTTAATTTTGTTCTTAATATATCTCCTGATCTCATTACTGTTTTGTCGTTTGCATTGGTACTTACTGGCTTAAATTTACTGTCATCATCGTTTTTACCCTTCACAAAGAGATCTTCTTCATAACAAACATTGGGTATATATGCGTCTGTTGCAAAAGCTACGAAGCTTATGTTTGATCTTTCGCCTAGTGTTATACCAGAGCTGGTTTCCTGTACTCTAGCCCTAAGCTTTATGTCAGCGCTAGTTTGCCTATTGGTTATGTAATTAGATATATCATATATGTCAAGATCTACTTGGTTGTTGTATTTTCTTGAACTATCCATATATTGTCCAAATTTTGAGATAGTGGAGTTAAACTGGCCACCAGACTTGTTCAGGCTACCATCTCCTATAGACTGAAACGTTGCCCCTTTCTTTATCTGAATATCCTCGCTATCGACTTCTTTTTTTGCTCCAAAAGAAAAAACGGTTAAACTTGATTTAATATTTCCTTGTGGCGGAGTATAAAAACCTTCAAATTTGACTAGCGCTTCCTTGTCCACAATACTCTTGCTGCCTAAATGTATAGGAGCTAATATGTAAAGTCCGTCAAAGATAGATACTGTTTTTGCTTTTGCTTTATCGTCGTCCTTTAGGTCATATACTACCACCAAAGCCCATCCGCCGTAGTGACCGGCAAAAGCGATTCCGTAGTTCCATCTGTTACTGCTACCATATCTGTAACCAAGCCAGCCGCCGTCACGGTACATCACAATACCCTGAGGATATCCCAGGGATGTCTTTATGCCTCCTACGTTAAAAGTTGCATTATTTAATATAGGATTGCCTTCCATGTTTCTGATGATGTGTGTTACGTCTACGCTAGCATGATACATAAACTGCATACCTCTTTGGGTATAGGCTCCATACCATCTAGTATCCGCTTCGTTTGCCGATAAACTATGATAATATTGCCCGTTGTATTTACTTGGAGTACCGAAGCTTATGTTTTTGAAACCTTGTATGTCGCTAAAAAAACGACTTTTCATGGCATTAAAATCTTGGCTCATGTTCCATACATTTGAAAGTCCTCCAGCCCAATATAACCTAGCAAACACTATATTTTTTGCTCTGATATCTACATTTACTGCTTGGTTTTTATCGTTTATTGGCTTACTGAAGTTAAAAGTAGCGCTATTGTAGCAGTTGGTATTTACACATTGAACACCCGTGAGGGTACTGTTGTATATGCCGGCTGACCCTACTGGACTAAAATTATACCCGCCGTTTATAGGAATGGATATAGTAGCGCCTATGGTTTCGATATCTCCGTTTATACTTCCTAGTCCTATATTTCTTAGATCTAGGCGTTCATCGCCTTTTCTATCTACGTATCCATCTAAGCCATTTGGGACGCCAACGTATTGAATATTATGATAGAAACCGTCGTTATCGTTGTAGGCAAAAGCATTTGCACAAAACACAATAACGGCAGTTAATGCAATATGAAATAACTTCATTTTACACTCCTTTATTATTTTTGATCTACTATAAAATCAGAAATTTTTTCGGCCTGTTTATACATAGAATACGTCCACGCATCAAGCACTATCTGCGAGAGCGTCATGTTTGTCATATTGCAAACGATAGGGGCGATAAAATTTACCGTCGAGGTCTCGATGGGGGTGCTTACAACCATGATGTTATAGATCCTTAGCTCGCTTTGGTCGTTTATGTCCATTAGCTCCTGATAGTATGTAGGTATTTCAAATTCGTAATTTCTCAAAGCGTATGGGTTTATCGCGGTAAAAGACGTCTCATCGTCCTTGCTTTGAAGCTTTACGAAAAATTGATCAAGCTCTTTTAGCTCGTAGCTTTTGATATGTTCAAAGCCCAAAATAGGGCTTTTAACCTGAAAAACCATATACGTCTCCTTAATTATACATTTACTTTTTAGGCAATTGTACCCAAATTTTTCTATTTTTAAGCATAAATAAAACCGAAATTTACCCAAAAGCAACAAAAACAATGGTAAAATAAACCGTCTGAAAAATTTAAATTTAAGGGAACGTATGAAAAAAACGATTAAATTTTTATCTGCGATTTTTTTTGTTTGCTTAGTCGGCGGCTGCGCTGAAAAATACACCGAGCTATATAATCTAACGCCCGATCAGTGGTACTCCGAGATCATCGGCGATATAAAAAATCGCGACCTAGAAAGCGCCGATAAACACTACACGGCGATGTCTAGCGAGCACGTAGCTAGTCCGCTTTTGGAGCAAATTTTACTAATCCTAGCCCAAGCTCACGCTAACGACGAAGAGTATCTGATGGCGAATTTTTACCTGGACGAATACCTCAAAAGATACGGCGATAGCGGCGCTAGGAGCGAATTTGCGCAGTATCTGAAGATAAAGGCGAATTTTGATTCGTTCTCGCAACCCAATCGCAACCAAAAGCTAATGCAAGACAGTATCGCCGAGATAGAAAAATTTCTCTACGTCTATCCAAACACGCAGTATCGCCCGCTGATCGAAACTATGCTGGTTAAATTTAAACTCGCTATCTACAACCTAGACGTGCAAATAGCCGATCTATACGAGCGCACGGGCAGAGACGAGTCGGCGCAAATTTATAAAGAAAAGGTGCAAGCCTCGCCGCTAAACGATGCAAATATCGTGCTCCCGCAGCTTCCTTGGTATAGAAAAATGTTTGAGTAGGAGCTAAATTTGCAAATTTACGAATCAAAAATGTTCCCTGCGCAGTTGCCCGTCATCGTAGAAGACGAGCTGTTTTTGTATCCGTTTATGATCACGCCGCTTTTTTTAAGCGACGAGGAGAATATCGAAGCGCTAAATTTGGCTCTCGAGTCGCAGAGCCCCATCCTAGTCGTGCCGGCAAAAGCGCAAAACGAGGGCGCTAGGAAATTTGACGCCGTATACGATGCTGGCGTCATAGGCACAGTAATGAGGCGAGTGCCGCTACCTGACGGCAGGGTAAAAATTTTATTTCAAGGTACGAGCAAGGGCCGCATAGTCTCAAAAGTGGGTCAAAAGCCGCTGCGAGCCGTCGTAGACGTGTTGCACGAAAAAAGACCCGAAAATACAAAAAGCGACGCTCTACTAACGGTGCTTCGCGAAAAGGTGCGAGATCTGGCTGCGCTTAGCCACTTTTTCCCGCCCGATCTTTTAAAAACGATAGAGGAGAGCGCCGAGCCCGTGCGCGTCTGCGATCTGATACTAAGCTCGCTAAGGCTAAAGAAAAAGACGGCGTACGAGTTTTTTATCGAGGAAAATTTGGAGCAAAAGCTGCTAAAGCTCATTGACTACGTTATCGAGGAGATCGAGGCAAATAAACTACAGCGTGAGATAAAAAACAAGGCTCACTCAAAAATCGATAAGGTAAATAAAGAGTACTTTCTAAAAGAGCAGCTAAAGCAGATACAGCAAGAACTGGGCTCAGATACCAGCCGCGAGGAGGAGATCGAGGAGTACCGTAAGAAGCTGGAAGCTAAAAAGAAATTTATGGGCGAGGATGCGTATAAGGAGATAAAAAAGCAAATCGACAAGCTATCTCGCATACATCCTGATTCTGCCGACGCAAACACGATACAAAGCTATCTGGACTGGGTAATCGAAGTGCCGTTTGAAAATACGGCAAATAAAAAACTAAGCGTGCAGGAAGTCGCAAAGCAGCTAAATGCCGATCACTACGGGCTTGAAAGACCAAAGGATAGGATAGAGGAGTACTTTGCTCTGCGCGAGCTTTTGCAGCTACGAGGCGTCGCGGGCAAGGTAAATAACGGAGCGATCTTGTGCTTTGCGGGGCCTCCCGGCGTCGGTAAAACGAGCCTGGCAAACTCTATCGCAAGGGCGCTAAAGCGCGAGCTAGTGCGCGTAGCTTTGGGCGGCCTTGAGGACGTAAACGAGCTGCGCGGACACCGCCGCACATACATAGGCGCGATGCCCGGTCGTATCGTGCAGGGGCTCATCGAAGCAAAGCAGATGAATCCAGTCGTGGTGCTAGACGAGATCGACAAGGTCGGCAGGAGCTTTCGCGGCGACCCGACGGCGGTACTGCTAGAAATCCTAGATCCCGAGCAAAATAACAAATTTAGGGATTATTATTTAAATTTTAATATCGATCTGAGCAAGGTTGTTTTCGTCGCGACGGCAAACGACGTCGGCGCCATACCGCCCGCGCTTCGCGACAGGATGGAGTTTATCGAGCTTAGCTCATATACGCCGCAGGAAAAATTTGAAATCGCTAAAAAATACCTAATCCCTCAAGAGCTAAAAAAACACGGCCTAAAGCCTGGCGAAGTGACTCTGGGCAAAGACGTGCTAAGCCTCATCATCTCAGACTACACGCGCGAAAGCGGAGTGCGAAATCTACGCCGCCGACTGGCCGATATCTTTAGAAAGGCGGCAAAAAGGCTGCTGGGGGGCGAGGCGCAAAAGATAACCGTAACGACTAAAAATTTAAGCGAATTTTTAGAAAAGAAGGTTTATGAGATCGAGCATGCGGACAAAAAGCCCCAGATAGGCCAGGTAAACGGGCTAGCGTGGACGAGCGTGGGCGGCGACGTGTTAAAGATCGAAGCTATACGCATACAGGGCAAAGGCGGCCTGCAGATCACGGGGTCTTTGGGCGAGGTGATGAAAGAAAGCGCGTATATAGCATTTAGCCTCGTTAAAGTGCTGATTGACGCTAAAAATATAAAAGTACCCGCCAAAATCATCCCGAGCCTGCCTGAGGACGTCAAAGACGGCGTGAAAAAAGAGCTAAGCCCTAGCGAAGTGTATCGCCGCTACGATCTGCATATCCACGTGCCCGAGGGTGCCACGCCAAAAGACGGGCCGAGCGCGGGTATCACGATGGTGACGGCGATCGCCTCGATCCTAACGGATACCAAAGTGCGAAGCGACGTAGCGATGACGGGCGAGATCACGCTAAGCGGCCGCGTGCTGCCTATAGGCGGGCTAAAAGAAAAGCTCATCGCCGCGCATAAGGCCGGTATCAAAACCGCTCTGATACCGCGCAAAAACTATGAACGCGACCTGGGCGACATCCCGCAAGACGTCAAAAACGATATGCAAATTTTACCCGTGGACGTCATCGAAGACGTGCTAAAAAATGCGTTCGTCGCAAAATAACTTTTGAAATTTGATCAAATTTAGCCTCGCTTGCGGGGCTAAATTTATCGCTGATATCCAAAAAACCTGCTTTAAATTTACCGCTATTTTCGGTTCGCGCAAATAGGCCGAGCCTCGCTGCTAAAATTTGGAAAATTTTAGTAAAGCCGGTATTTCTAAGAGGTAAAAGCGAATTTTAGACGTCTTTATGACAAATAGCTTAAATTTGAGTTTAAAGATAAATAAGCGAAAATTTTAAGCCCCTTGCGCGTATTTTGATATTTTCGCGTTTTTGGGCCTTATTTGCTTAATGCGGCGGCGTAGTTACGATTTGAAGCGCCGAGGGCGGACCAGCCCGCCCGTTTTAGCGGGAGCGGGCTAAATTTGCTTGCATTCCCACTCGGGATAAAATTTTCTAACGTAAGCGTTTAGCTCCCTTTCGGCGTCGCTATACTCGCGGTTTGAAGCGTTTTTAGCGTCAAATTCGCCGTCATGCCCATCGCCCAAAAACTCCGTTATCATACCCGCGCCAAGCGTCGCGTTGGTATAGCGGTCGATCACGATAAAAGAGCCGCTTTGACGGTTTTGCTCGTATAGATCCGCGCATACGCTCTTATCTAGGCTCACGGCGCATTTTGCGATGTCGTTTAGCTCCAAACGTTCGGCTTTAAGCTTTTCAAAATTATTGACGTCGCGTTTATATAAAATTTCGTCAAATTTCGCGTTTATCACGTTTGAGTTGATTTTGATTAGATATTGCTCGCCGGGTGTTAGCGGCGCTTCGTTCATCCAGACGATATTTGCGTTAAATTTTCGCGTTACTTGCGGTAAATTTGCAGGCTTTGCTATCATATCGCCGCGGCTAACGTCTACCTCGCGGTCGAGGCAAAGCGTGATAGCCTGGGGCGCAAAGGCTTGGGGCGCGGTTTTAAACGCGTCGTCTTTGCCTTTGACGCCAAGGTCTAAGTTATCGGTCGTTACTATGGATTTTACGCGCGCTTTTTTATTTGACGGCAGTACGACTACTTCGTCGTTTTCGCGTATTTCGCCGCCCGTTATAGTGCCACAGTAGCCGCGGAAATTTAGATGCGGGCGATTTACGTACTGCACGGCGAATCTGAACTCGCTAGGGCGATCCGGGCTAACGTCTAGCGCGTCTAGCGTCGGCAGTAGCGCAAGCCCTTTATACCACGGCGTATTTTCGCTATTTTTTAAGATATTATCGCCGTTTAGCGCGCTAATGGGGATAAAGTCGAATTTTATCCGCTCGCTATGAGGTAAATTTCGGCTCATTTTTAGATAATCGCTTTTAATATCCTCAAAAACGTCCTGCCTAAAATCCATCAGATCCATTTTATTTATCGCTACTATAATGTGCCTAATGCCTAGCAAACTCGCGATAAACGAGTGGCGTTTGCTCTGCGTTAAAACGCCTTTTCTAGCGTCGATTAAAATGACCGCGACGTCGGCCGTACTCGCGGCAGTCGCCATATTTCTGGTGTATTGCTCGTGGCCGGGAGTGTCGGCGATGATGTATTTTTTCTTATCGGTGCTAAAAAATCTATACGCCACGTCGATCGTGATGCCTTGTTCGCGCTCGCTGGCTAGTCCGTCTACTAAATTTGCGAAATCTATCTCGCCGCGTTCGTTCCTAGCACCGTTTAGCTGGTCTTCAAAGATACCCTTAGCGTCGTAAAGCAACCTGCCTATTAGCGTAGATTTACCGTCGTCTACGCTGCCGCACGTGATAAAGCGCAAAATATCTACGCTCTCGTTTCGCTTTAAAAATTCTCTCAAATCCATTAAAAATACCCCTCTTGTTTTTTTGCTTCCATCGACGAGCCTTCGTCTGAGTCTATGAGCCTGCCTTGGCGCTCGCCGCTGTTTGCTACCAAAAGCTCGGCTACGATCTTTTCTAGCGTATCGGCCTCCGAGCTAATAGCGCCCGTTAGCGGGTAGCAGCCTAGCGTGCGAAAGCGCACCAGTTCGTCTTTGGCGGAGGCTCTAAGTTCTTCCGGCATTCGCTCGTCGTCTACTAAAATTTTAGCGCCCTTATACTCTACGACGGGGCGGACTTTGGCAAAATATAGGCTTGGAATCGGGATATTTTCAAGCATTATGTACTGCCAAATATCAAGCTCGGTCCAGTTGCTAAGCGGAAATACGCGGATACTTTCATTTTCTTTTATGCGGCCGTTGTAGATATTCCATAGCTCGGGGCGCTGATTTTTGGGGTCCCAGCGGTGAAATTTATCACGAAAGGAGTAAATACGCTCTTTTGCGCGGGATTTCTCCTCGTCGCGCCTAGCTCCGCCGAAAACGGCGTCAAATTTATACGTATCTAGCATCTGTTTTAGCCCCTGCGTTTTCATGATATCCGTGTGCATGGAGCTGCCGTGGATAAAAGGCGAAATGCCTATCTGCTCGCCTTTTGGATTTACGTAGACGATTAGCTTCATACCGCTTTCTTTGGCTCTGCGGTCGCGAAACTCTATCATCTCGCGAAATTTCCACAGCGTATCGACGTGCACAAGCGGCACGGGCGGCACGGCGGGATAAAACGCCTTTTGCAACAAGTGCAGCATCACGGAGCTATCCTTGCCGATACTATAAAGCATCGCCGGATTTTTAAACTCCGCGACCACTTCGCGCATTATATGTATCGACTGCGCTTCTAGGGCTTGAAGATGGGTTAAATTTTGCATATTTTCTCCTTTGTAGATTATGGCTAGTAATAGTACA
>CAUSIL010000003.1:0-24732 GCA_963531395.1 uncultured Campylobacter sp. | reverse complement strand
AAGGTGCGGGTCTTGGCAACTCAAAATTTGTAAATTTAGCTTCAAATTTAAACGTAAAGCGATAATACAAAGTATCGCAAGACAAATTTAAAGTCGTGCGGAAATTTAACCAAGGCTAGGCTGGAGCCTGTCGCGGATAAAATTTCCTCTGCTTGCAGCTACGAGTACGGCAAAAATCTCTCTCAAAAGCGCTCGTCTGCAAGGCGCAAACGCAGCAAAAACCCTAAAGCCAAACTAGGCAAAATTATAACGCCCCACTCTAAAGTTAGCGTGAATTTAAATCATTCCTCCCGCGATTTACCGACGGATGCGTAAAACTATCAATACAAAAATACTTATTTAATCTGTGCCTTTTACATAAATTTGCCGTAAATTTAAGCCTATTTTCCGATAGGCTCGCCAAAAGATATTTTAAAATCTTTTAATTTTAGGCAAAATTAAGAGTTTTGCGCCTCTTCCTCGGCTTTAGCTCGGCTTCTTTGTCTTTGGGCGGCTTGTTTTTGGATGTTAGCTTTATAAATTTTAAATACGTGATCTTCTAAAACAACCACTTGAAACGTACCCTCAAAAACCTTGATATCGCGCGTTTTGCCGATCACTCTTACCTCGCGTTTAGCGCTATCGTTAAACTGAGCCCTAGCATCAAATTCCACGTTTTCGCTGATCTTGGTCGGGGCGAAAAAATGTATCTTAGCCCCTATCACGACGCTAAAGGTTTCGTTTACCGCAGCCATCGCCGCATAGCTAGCCGCCGAGAAAACAAAACCGCTGTGAATAAGCCCCTCGGCGTCAGACGCCATCTCTTCGCTAGCAAAAAAATTCGTTTTCGCTTGATTCGAACCCAGTTCTGTCACGGTGCCGCTTAAGCTGGTTTTTATATTCGGCGAGGTTTTTAGCTCGTTGTGGAAAGGGTTTTCATCCTCCGGCAGTATCGTATCCTCACTGCCGCCGTCTTTGTATATATTTTCGTCCATTTTTTACCTTTATACGCTTAGTTTTAGATAGACCCGTTTTGGCGCGGGATAGCCCTCGACCGTGCGCGTAGAATCAGCCGGATCGAGGAAGTCGCCTAGGCTCTGCCCCAAGATCCACTCGGTTTTTCGCTGCTCGTGCGCGTCCGTGGGCTTTGCGGCTAAAATTTGCGCGTCTTTAAAATTCGCCCTTTCGCACCAGTTTAAAAGCGCGCTAACGGTCGGCACGAAGTAGATATTTGGTATCTTTGAGTATGTGTTTTTAGGACTCAGAGTAAAATCGCCCTGCATATCAAGATACATCGTATCCAAAAAGAGCTCGCCGCCCGCATTTAGCGCGCCTTTTAGCTCTTTTAGCGTACGCACCGGATCGCTTCTGTGATAGAGCACGCCAAGACAAAATAGCACGTCAAATTTGACGCCGTAGTGCGGCAAGTGCTCTACGCCTAGCAGCTCGTACTCTATGCCCGATCGCGCGAACGCATCGATAAATTTAAACTGCAAAAAGCTCATAACGCCGGGATCAAAGCCGATCAGTTTTTTGGGGCGCTTTGGCAACATACGAAAGAGATAGTAGCCGTTGTTGCAGCCGATATCGCCCACGACTTTGTCCGCTAGATCCATGTGCGGTGCGAGTAGGTTAAATTTAACAAAACTCCTCCACTCGCTATCTATCAAGATATCGTCTATCTTAAAGGGCCCTTTGCGCCACGAGCGTAAATTTAGCGCCGTTTGCAGCGTCTCTTCGTGCTCTACAGGGTTTAAATTTGCGTTTATCTCGACTACATCGTCAAATTTGAGCTCAAATTCGCGCCCCTTAAATTTAGCCGCCAGCTCCTCTACCTCCCGCATCAAAGGCGCGTAGGTTTTACCCGCCAGCTCCCTAGCCTTCGCCGCTCTAGCCGCTTCTAAGCTCATCACTCCGTCCAGTCGATGATGTTTTTAGGGCACTCTTTGTGATAGACGCCCGTCGCGTCGTAGTACTCCTTACACTCATTGTAGTACTTCGTCGTAACGCCGCGGTCGTTTAAAAACACGCAACCGCCCAGCATCGCCGCCAGAGCCGAGAAAAATAAAATTTGCGCTAGAGTTTTCATTTGAAAAATTTAGCGTGCTTTTTCTTCATGTATTCGACGACTTCGAGCACCTCGTCCACGCCCTCGGCGCCCGAGTTTTCCAGTGCGTCGTCGATGCACTCGATGTAGGTCTCTGCAGCGTCCTCGAGCCTATCTTTTTTCACGCCGGCATAATACAGCATCGCCTCTAGCATCATCGAAAGCTCGTAGCTTAGCTCGTCTACGGTAGGTTCTATTTCTTTCATTTTCTATCCTTGTAAAATCGTTTTTTTGGTTATTAGGTCGGTTATCTGCGCTTTTACGTTTTCATAGCTAAAGCTATCCTTAAAGCCCGCAAAAAGCCCGCCGCTAGCATTCACGTGTCCGCCGCCACCGACTAAATTTTTAGCCATCTGGCTTACGTCGGCTTTGCCGTTAGCGCGAAAGCTCAGAGTCTTTTTGCTCGTAATGTCGATGAAAAAATCAATATCGGGGTTCGCGACTAAAAAATCATTGCCGATAACCGAGGTGTTGCCGATATTGTAGGTCAAAATACCGTTAAGATCGTTATATTTTATGCTAAATTTCTCTTTTTCCTCGCTTAGTTTTTTTACGACGAAGGCTGAGATCAGATTGCTTAGCGTATCGTTTTTATCCTCTTTGAAAAAGTCCTTTTTAAATCCAAAAATCGCCTCGTCAAGCCCGACGTAGTCGTTTCCTGCGTCAAAAAACTCCCGCGCTCGTTTGATTAGATAAAAAAGATAGCGCGAATTTTCAGCCTCAAACATCGTTTTATTTATCTCTTTTGCGTTTGCGACGAGTCCGAGTCCGACCTTGCCCATTTCAAAATTTACGTCGTCTTTTAGCCAGATATCGACCGCATTTACGACGTCGCTAAAGTGATTTAGGCTAGCATCGACCCCGTAAATTTTAGCGAAAAAATCATGCGTGATCTTAGTCGCGCACCTTGAGCTATCTAAAAAATACCAGCTAAATTTGCTCGCGCACTCGGCTCCGCTTTGGTGGTGATCGAGGAGCAAAATTTTAGCGTTTTTATTTATGAGCGCCTTCTCGTAGGCTTCGCACTGCTCCACGGTCAAATTTAGATCCGTTATCAGGATAAGCGCTTTTTCGTCGCTTTTAGCAGCTTCGCCCTCGCCGCGATTTTCGGGCGCATTTTGCGAGTTAGCATTTTGTTCGCCGCTTAAATTTGACTGCGTCTGGGCTGCGTTTTTATCCGAAATTTGAGCCAAAATTTGATCAAATTTCTCGTCGATCTCCTTGCCGTAGTTTGAGTTATAAAATTTAACGTTTTTAAAATAGTGATTCGTTATTACCTGCGCGCCGTATCCGTCCAGATCGGTGTGCGAGAGGTGATGGATGGTCATTTTATTCCTTACAAATTTGATATTTCTATCGTGCCTAGCGTCTCAAACGGTGTATTTGCCGCGACTTCGGCAAAGCTAAGCACCGTGATATCTATAGCGAAATTCGCGCAGATATCGGCGATAAATTTACGCAAACTAGGCTCCACGCAAAGTATCATCGAGCCGTACTCCGAGATCGGCCGCTTCGCTCTCGCCTCGCGCAGGGCCTGCACGATAGCCGACGTTTGCGAGACGTTTATCATCAGGTGATACGCGCCGTCTTTATACTGCACGGCGTCGATCAGCTTTTGCTGCGCGGCGGGCTCCATCACGTAAAAATTTAGCCGCCCGCCCTCATCGACGTAAAGCGAAGTGATAGCGCGAGCAAGCGCGGTACGGACGTGCTCGACGATCATATCGAGGTTCTTGCTAACCTCGGCGATGTCGCTTAGCGCCTCTAGGATGCTTAGCATATCTTTTATCGGGATGTGGTCTTTTAGTAGCGCTTTTAGCACCTTTTGGATCACTCCGATAGGCGCGATGCGTAGCGTATCCTCGACGATTACGGGGTATTCCGATTTTAGCTTGTCGAGCAAATTTTGCGTCTCTTGGCGAGTTAGGAGTTCAGCGGCGTTTTGTTTTATCAGCTCGCTCATGTGCGTAGAGATGACGCTGGCGGGATCTACGATCGTGTAGCCGCTTAGTATCGCGTCCTCCTTCACGCTCGCATCGATCCATAACGCGTCTAGGCCAAACGCCGGCTCTTTAGTCGGGATGCCCTCGATGTTGTCGCTAACTAGCCCGCTATCCATAGCTAGAAATTTATCCGCGTAAATTTCTCCCTGCCCGATCACGACGCCTTTTAGCTTGAAGCGGTATTCGTTGGGCGGTAGCTGGAGGTTGTCGCGGATACGGATCTTTGGCATCAAAAAACCAAGCTGTGCCGCGATATTTCGGCGCATCGCTCGTATGCGCTCGATGAGATCGGTCTCGGCGATCTTTAGCAGACCGTACCCCAGATCAAGCTCTAAAATTTCAAGCTTTAAGATATCATTTATCTTGGCTTCCTCTTCGCGAGCGATCTCTTCTTCGCTTTTTTTAGGAGGTTTTGGTACGGCCTGCCCTTCTTCTTCGCCTTGCGCCGAGCTTGCGCTTTGGGCCTTGGCGGTCAAATTTATCTTGCCCTCTTTTACCTCTTTCATTATAAAACCCATACTTAAAAACAAAAGCGAGATAAAGCCTAAAGATAGCGTCGGAAGGCCGGGAACTAGAGCAAAGATAAATAGTATGAAGCCGACTATTAGAAGCGTTTTATATTCGCCTAGCAGCTGCGTTAGCGAGCCTTCTGCGAAATTTTCATCGTCCTTGCTAGCTCGAGTGATGATGATCGCCGTAGCCGTCGACGTGATGAGACCCGGGATCTGGCTCACTAGACCATCGCCGATCGTTAGGATCGTATAGTTTTGCGCCGAAGTAGCCATATCTAGGCCGTACTGAAACGAACCGATGAGAAAGCCGCCAACTATGTTTATGATCGTAATTATGATGCCCGCGACAGCATCGCCTTTAATAAATTTAGACGAACCGTCCATCGCTCCGTAGAAATTCGCCTCGCCGATTATGGCTTCGCGGCGCTCTCTAGCGGTCTTTTCGTCGATTAGACCGGCGTTTAGGTCGGCGTCTATCGCCATTTGTTTACCCGGCATCGCATCGAGCGTAAATCTCGCCTGCACCTCGCTCACGCGCGTCGAACCTTTTGTAACGACCATGAAATTTATAAGCACTAGGATCGTAAAGACGATCACGCCGATGACATAGTTGCCGCCTACGACGAACTGCCCGAAGCTTGAGATTATCTCGCTTACGGCATCGGGTCCGTTGTGTCCTTCGCTCAAAATCATACGCGTGGTGGCTATGTTTAGCGAGAGTCTAAAAAGCGTGATGATGAGAATGAGCGTTGGAAACGTACTAAGGTCGGTGGGCTTTGGCACGTAAACGGCGATCAGGATGATGAGCACCGAGATAGAGATGGAAAGCGCAAGAAAAAAGTCCAAGACCGCACTAGGAAGCGGCACGATGATGATCGCTAGGATGGCGATTATGACGCCGACGATGGTAAGCCCTTTAAACCTTACGATAGGCTCTAAAAACGGTGCGACCAGAGTTAGGATATTGCGCTTTTGTTTTGCCAAAATTTACTTCTTGATTATATTTGCTAACGTAATTGTATCTAAAAAATCGTCGATTTTAGACTGAAGCGCGCTAAACATCGGCCAAATTTGGCATATTCCGCCCTTGCTGGATGAGCAACTATCAGCCGAGATCGAGCACTCAAATACCGCCATTTTACGCTTTTCTGCGCTTTCAATTACTCTTTTTATGCTGATTTCTTCAGGCTTTTGCGCGAGCATAAATCCGCCGTTTGCGCCCTTAAACGAAACCAAAATGCCCTCTCTGGCCAAATTTTGCAAAATTTTAGCCAAAAAGCTTTTTGATATCTCAAGCTCGCCCGACATCGTATCGACGTCCGAGGGAGCGTCTTTTTGCGCTATGTAAATCAGCGAAAGCAGCGCGTATTCGCTCGCTTTTGTCAAAAGCATAAATTTCCTTTAAATTTTTTGCGGATATTTTATTAAATTTTATCTGCAAATTTGATTAAATCAATATTTTTTAAAACAGGTGCCGCATTTTTTGATTTTTATGATATAATCGCCTTTTTTAATCTCACCAATCAGGAGGTCATTATGGCTTTGGATTCGGCTAAAAAAGCAGAAATTGTTGCGAAATTCGCTAGAAAAGAGAAAGATACGGGCTCTCCAGAAGTTCAAATCGCATTGCTAACCGCAAGAGTCGAGGAGCTAACCGAGCACCTAAAAATCTACAAAAAAGATCACTCGTCTCGCCTCGGACTACTTAAAATAGTCGGTCGCAGAAAACGATTGATGAAATATCTAAAAGCTAAAGATTACGCAGCTTATACAAAAGTTATCACTGAGCTAAATCTCAGAGATAAATAATCCTAGGCCCCAAATTCGGGGCTTTTCTTCCAAATTTTACTTTTTATTATTTTTTAAAATTCAACACATCAAATTTTAGATTCCTAAAAATCTAGCATTAAAACCAAATTTGCCATCCTATTGCATTAAATAGATTTAATTTTTTCTGAATATTGCTCATTTCACTCAAATTTTGCCCTTCTAACCTTGAGCTTACTACGCTAAATTTATCTAAATAATTTTTTTTAACTATAGCCCTTGACAATTATCCGCTCAATGTTGTATAATTCGCCTAGCAATTTAAAGGAGAGAGTGCTAATATGATAAAGGTGAGCAAGCGAGATCTGATACTTGATTCTATCATTCAAGCTTATCTTAGCGACAACGCTCCGATCGGCTCTAGCGAGCTTGGTTCGCGCATGGCGATGTCGATCCCGGCCTCTACGATCAGGGTTTATTTTAAAAAGCTCTCCGACGAGGGCGCGATTACGCAGTTTCACGTTAGCGGCGGCAGGATACCTACGGCTGCGACGATGAGAGATTATTGGCGAGCTAGATTAAATTTTGACGAGGCGCTAGATATCGCAAATCCTAGCCTGCTAAAGTTGCTAAGCGATAAATTTGAAATTTACGCGATGGTTTTTGAAAGCAAAACCCAGACGCTAAACGAGGTATTAAATTTAAACAATAGATTTTTGATTTTGAGCTTTAGCGAGGACGAGATCGCGCTCAAATTTAACCCAAAAGTCGAGAAATTTTTGAGTAATCTCATCGGCACGGATCTAGGCAAACTCGAACTTACCTGTATGCAGGTGGGTCTAAACGAGCTAAGAAACAAGATAATCGAGCTAAAGCGCACTAAAATTCGTTTTTTAGAAAACGAAAAGATAGCGCTTGAGATTTTCGGAGAGAGTTTTAAAAATGCGCTAAACCCTGGCTTTGAGATGATTTTTGGCTCAAATTTAGTCTTTTTCGGCGAGAACTATCTAGGCATGAAACTAGACGTAAATTTTGAGGGCAAAGAGGCCAAAATGCTTTGCGCGGGCAGTATTTACAACGACTATGAAAGATTTTTAAACAACCTAAAGGAGGCGGCATGAATGAGAATGAAAAAGCGGAGTTTGAACAGCAAATCCCGTCAAATTTCGACGAGAGCATCAGCTTTGAGGGCCTAGACGCGAAGTACGTCGAGCTTCAAAAGCAGCTTGAGGAGCTAACGGATAAGTATTATAGAGCCAACGCGGACTTTGAAAACATCAAAAAGCGTTTCGAAAAGGAAAAAACAGACATCGCGACATATGCAAACGAGAAATTCGCGCGAGATCTGCTTCCCGTGATAGACGCGCTTGAGATGGCGGTAAATTTTGAAACCGAAGGCGACGAATACGCGGCAAAAATCAAAGAAGGCATCTATATAACGATAGATCAGTTTAAAAAGTGTTTTGAAAAAAACGGTATCACGCCGATCGAAACCGAGGGTGAATTTGACCCGAATTTCCACAATGCCGTACTGCAAATCGATAGCGAGGACGTGGAAAAAGGAAAAATCGTGCAAGTGATACAAAAAGGCTATCTAATCAACGGTAGAGTTTTGCGACCTGCGATGGTGTCGATAGCAAAGTAAAATTTAAAATAAAAATTTAATAAAAAGGAAAAACAATGGCAAAAGTAATAGGCATAGACCTAGGAACAACGAATTCATGCGTAAGCGTGTATGAGAGAGGCGAAAGCAAGGTAATCCCAAACAAAGAAGGCAAAAATACGACTCCTTCGGTAGTAGCGTTTACCGATAAGGGCGAAATTTTAGTAGGCGATAGCGCAAAGCGCCAAGCCGTAACCAACCCTGAAAAAACCATCTATTCTATCAAAAGAATAATGGGTCTAATGAGCAACGAGAAAAACGCGCAGGAGGCTAAAGCTAGGTTGCCGTACCACGTCGTAGATAGAAACGGCGCGTGCGCTATCGAGATCGCGGGCAAGGTCTACACTCCGCAAGAAATCTCGGCCAAAGTGCTAATGAAACTAAAAGAGGATGCGGAAAGCTATCTGGGCGAAACCGTCGTAGACGCCGTCATCACGGTGCCTGCATACTTTAACGACAGTCAAAGAAAAGCGACTAAAGAAGCAGGAACCATCGCAGGACTAAACGTGCTTCGTATCATAAACGAGCCTACCGCGGCGGCTCTTGCTTACGGCCTAGATAAAAAAGAGTCCGAAAAGATCATGGTTTACGACCTAGGCGGCGGTACGTTTGACGTTACCGTACTAGAAACCGGCGATAACGTGGTTGAGGTTTTAGCTACCGGCGGTAATGCGTTTCTAGGCGGCGACGATTTCGATAACCGCCTAATCGACTGGCTAACGAGCGAATTTAAAAGCGACTCGGGCATCGATCTAAAAACCGACGTGATGGCTATGCAGCGCCTAAAAGAAGCAGCCGAAACGGCTAAAAAAGAGCTAAGCTCGGCTCAAGAAACGACGATAAATTTACCGTTTATCACCGCTGACGCTACGGGTCCTAAACACCTCACAAAGACGCTAACTAGGGCTAAATTTGAGGGCATGATCGAGGATCTGGTCGCTCAAACGATCACCAAGATAAACGAGGTCGTAAAAGACGCCGGACTTGACAAAAAAGATATAAAAGAAATCGTCATGGTGGGCGGCTCGACGCGCGTGCCTCTAGTTCAGGAAGAGGTCAAAAAGGCGTTTGGTAAAGAGCTAAATAAAAGCGTAAATCCGGACGAGGTCGTAGCTATCGGCGCGGCTATCCAAGGCGCCGTCATCAAAGGCGACGTGAAGGACGTGTTGCTCCTAGACGTAACCCCACTAAGCCTAGGTATCGAGACTCTAGGCGGCGTGATGACAAAAATCATCGAAAAAGGCACGACTATCCCGGTTAAGAAAAATCAGGTATTTTCAACCGCCGAGGACAACCAAAGCGCCGTCACGATCCACGTACTACAAGGCGAGCGCGAATTTGCCCGCGACAACAAGTCTTTGGGCCAGTTTAACCTAGAGGGCATCCCTGCCGCTCCTCGCGGAGTGCCGCAAATCGAGGTTGAGTTTGACATCGACGCCAACGGTATCCTAACGGTCTCTGCTAAAGATAAGGCTACCGGCAAAGCCCAAAACATCACGATCTCAGGCTCAAGCGGCCTAAGCGAGGACGAGATCAACAACATGGTCAAAGACGCCGAGCTACACAAAGAGGACGATAAAAAACGCAAAGACGCGGTAGAGGCGCGCAACCAAGCCGACGCGCTCGCTCACCAAACGCAAAAGAGCCTTGATGAGCTAGGCGAAAAGATCCCTGCCGATGACAAAGAACGTATACAAAAGGCGCTTGACGAGCTAAAAGAGACGCTAAAAGACGAAAACGCAAGCAAAGAGCAGATCGACGCGAAGGTCAAAACTCTAAGCGAAGCCAGCCACAAGCTAGCCGAAGCGATGTATAAAAAAGACGGCGCCGCAGGCGAGCAAGCAAACGGCGGCAAGAAAAAAGACGACGACGTCATCGACGCCGAAGTCGAGTAAAATTTGGCCCTTGTTTTGGCAAGGGCTTCAAATCTAAATTTAAGGTTTGAACGTTTTACGCACCCTTAAATTTGCTCCGCCCGCTAAATTTGACGGGCGGTTTTTATAAATCTCTTTTAAATTTTACGCAATCTTAAATTTACCAATCTATTCAAATTTGACCTTACAAACCTTTTTTACAAATTCGCCGCCTCGCCGATAAATTTAAATTTAACCCTCTTTCGCGCAATCCTTAATCAAAATCATCCCTTTAAACGACCGATTTAAATATAATCAAACAAAAAGGCCTTAGATGTATCTATTTTTTCTGATCGTTCATATTTTGAGCGCCGTCGCCTTCGTCGGTTACGTATTTTTTGACGTTTGCATATTTCCGTTTGCCAAAAAGCACATAGACGAGGATACACTTGCTCGCGTCAAAAAAGCCTACACCAAAGGCAGCGCGAAGGTTTTTGGTACGGCATTTTTGATGTTAATTATCAGCGGTATTTTTATGGCAAAGGAATATCTAGGCGGTGAAAATGGATGGTTTGGTAGCTCGTTTCAGATCTTGCTAATGGCAAAAATCGGCGTGCTAGGACTGATGTGCCTAGTTACGGCGATATCGCTCTTTTTCGTCTATAAGCTTAAAAAGCCCGATCCTTTCGGCAAATACTCGCACGTCATCGCCCTTGTTTTATGCATCGTAATGATAATTTTGGCTAAAGTGATGTGGAGGGTTTAGATAAATTTGACGCGACAAGTTTTTTGATTGAAAATTGATTAAGATGCGATCAAATCGCGATCTAGAATAAAATAAAAGTGTTTTAGCCGCCAAGAATCATAGCGGCTAAAACGGTATTTAGCTAAATTTATCCCAAAAGTCTGCCAAACTGCGCCTGCAAGCTTGCCGCATTGTGCGCTTGAGCTAGGACGGCGGCGTTTGCCTGCAGATCATTTTGCTTAAACGCGCTTACATTTTTGGCGATATCGTTATTTTGCAGCTGGGACTCGCTTTGCTTTAGCGCGACGTTTTTAGCCAGACTTGCATTTATACCAGAAAGTATGCCGTTTTGCGCCGCGCCTATCTCGCCGCGAAGAGCATTTACGCCGCCAATAAATTTATGCACGCTATTTATATCGCTCACGTCGATGCCGCCGAATTTAGGCGCAGATAAATTTACGCCCTCCATACCGTTGCCGGTTAGAAAACTCATCTGTCCGCCAAACACGTTTTTACCGTTAAAGCTAGCCTGATCTACGCTATCTTGCATTGATTTGGTTAGCGCACCGACTTCGCTTTTTATCATCTTTTGCTGGTCGGCATTTAGGATACCGCTACTATAGCGCACAGAGAGCTCACCGATGCGGTCGGCGCTTTGCGTGATATTTGCTAGCGCGGAGTCTGCTATCTGCAGGATACCGATAGCGTCATTTGCGTTTGCGACGCCCTGCTCTAGCGTGGAGCTTTGAGAGCGCAGGGAGTCCGCGATAGCTAGATTTGCGCTGTCGATGCCGCTTAGAGCGCGCTGTGCGGAGATGTTATTTAGGGCTTTTGCGCTGTTAGCCTGAGCTTGTTCGAGATAGTGGCTACTCATGCTTGCATTGGTTGAAAAATTTCCTAGTTTCATATTCGCTCCTTAAATTTTGTCCGATTATAGCGAAAATTTGATTAAAATTTATCATTTACGTAAAAGTAAAAATTTAAGCCCGAATTAGACGCCCAAATTTATCAAACGAATAGTAAAATTACGTCTCTTTACCGGGCATCGCGCATAAATTTACATCCGCTTTTTTGATGGCGCTTAGACGCTCTCGTGAGATATTACGCTTGATTCAAGCGAGAAATTAGCTTAAAATAGCGCCTAAATTTATGCTATATCGAAAATTTACTTAACTTTTATCTAAATTTTGGTTCGCTCTTGATAACTCATCGCAAAACTTGACGCAAAACAAGACAAAATATATCTTAATAAACTATAATTCCGAATTATTTTTAAAAGGAGAAAATATGAAAACGCTTATTATCCTAGCGCATCCTGATATCGCGGGCTCTCGCGTAAATCGCCGCTGGAAGGAAGAAATCCTAAAACACGCCGACAAATTCGAGCTACACGAGCTTTACTCGCTTTATCCCGACTTTAAAATCGATGTAGCCAAGGAGCAAAAACTACTCGAAACTCACGATAAAATAGTGCTTCAATATCCGCTATATTGGTCAAATTTCCCGCCGCTTTTAAAAAAGTGGTTTGACGACGTGTTCGCCTACGGCTGGGCTTACGGCACGGGAGGCACCAAGCTAAACGGTAAGCTATTTTCGCTAGCTATCTCGGCGGGTGCGAAAGAGGATATGTATTCCAAAGACGGTATCGAGGGCTTTAGCCTGAAAGAGGTATTGTCGCCGTTTAAAGCTACTCTAAATTTCGTCGGTGCAAAGCCTATGGCAGATTTCGCCTCGTACGGCTTTTTACTGGGCGCTAGCGACGAAGACGTCGAAAATAGCGCAAAAGAGTACATAGACTTTTTACTTAAACTTTGATTTTGCGGACGGAGATTTATCTGCTTAAATTTCCGTCGTTTATCACTTTACCCAAGCGGCTTTGTCGCCGAATTTTACTTTACCGAGGACTTATTCATGATTTTTAGCCCCTTGGCACGCTTTATAGCCCCAAGCGCAAAGCCCGCAATAACTACCAAAAGCGCAAATGCGGCGACTCCCAAAAAAAGATACGCCTTGCCGCTTTCGTAACGGGTAACTGCCTCAAAAACGAGCTCGCCTTGCGCCGCTACGAGCCGACCATCTTTTATCATCTTGCGGATATCCGCGCCGCTTATGTTTTGCCCGCTCGGATCATACGGCCGCGTCAAGGCCTCTATGGCGGCAACGTCTGCGATCTCGTAAACGCTAGCACCAATCTCCTGCTGCGTCCCAAGCGCGTCAAAATAGTAAATTTTATCGCCGTTTGCGTAAACCGCGCCGTATACGCCGTCTCTAACGAGGCCTATTTTGCGCCACCGCTCGCTAGTTTTGAGCCGAAAAAGCTCCGTACGGCGCGAGCTTAGCCGTCTGCCGCTTTTGCCGCGGCTCCAAATTTCGCGGCTCTGCACGAAATAAGTCTGGGCGCCCGAGACAAAAACACTGCCCGCAAGCGGCGAAATTTCATCCGCAAACGGATCCGCCGCCGCTCGTTTTAGCTCACCGCTTTCGCCGTCGTTTTTGCTCTCCCAAAAATAAATCCCGCCCTTGCCACGAAAAAGTAGGTGATAGGCGTGCGCGCCAAAGACGCCAAACGGTAGCGAATAAGGCGCAAATTCGGGCGCAAACTCATTCCCGTCCGCATAAACCGTGCCGCTAGCGGGCTCTAAAAGATAGCGCACGCCGCCAAAATGCGCCGTCTCGTGCAGTCCTGCCGTAAATTTAACCGCGAGCCGCGAGCTTTTAAAATAGACGTTTCGTCCGTCCGTGACGTAAAAATCGCTAGTTCGCCCGCGCGCGTCCCTCACGTATCTTAGCCCGTCCGCGTCCGCGCCCTCTAACTCCTCGCCCTCGAAATAGGCTTTTTTGCTACCTTTATCGTCGCCGATTTGCGCTCCGTCTTGGACGCCTTTTTTATCGTCCGCATCGCTATTTTCGCCAAATTTGCCGCCTTGGCTCGCATTTTTAGCCGCGAAGCCAAAACCCAAAACCGGGGTCAAATTTACGCCCAAAACGCGCTTTGTTTTATAAATATAGCTTTGCGGTTTATCAGCGCCCAGTAGCGCGTATGCCGCGGTTTGAACCGCCTCGCTAATGCCGCCTAGCTCGTGGTTTCTCTCGCCTACGTCGCTACAAAAATAACTAACCCGGCCGTCTGTGAAATATCCGTTTCCAATCGCCCTAGCGCGCGTGGGATCAAGTCCTCTCATGGCTAGATTGCCGCAGTAGACGGCGCTTTCGTCAGCACCGACGTTTCGCCCGCGATAACCGTCCGGCGCAAGGACCCTAAATTTATCCGCCCGCGCGCCTTTTAGCTCAAATTTGCCTCCGCTTGGGATTAGCGCGTAAATTTTGCCCTGCGGCGTCGCGTAAAATTCGCTACCGCCTATCTGGGTAAATTTGCCATCCTCCTCGTAGCTAGCGATATAAACCGTAAAAAATACCGTAAAAAGCACGGCAAAAAGCGCGACCGCGCAAACAGCGGGGGAATTTTTTATTTTCATAAATCGCCTAAATTTAAACTAAATTTAGGCGATTATATTATGATTTTGTTTAAGAGTTTAAATTTGACGCAAAAATCCGCAAAGGCATTGCAGATTTTTGCATCACGGCTACGCTGATTCGTAGGAAATTTCGCTAATTTTAAAAATACCGAGTAACGGCGTTTGCTCGGTTTGCGGCGCGATTTTGTATATCAAGGCGCAGTTTTTAAACGATAAATTTAACTTTTAGGCTTAAAATTCTCCACCAAAATGCGCTCAAACCGCGGTAGCAAACCCTATCTTTTGGGAATTTATACGCCGCGACTCTATGCAAAAGCGCGGACGTTATTTACTTTAAAACGGCAAACTCCACGTAGCCTTCCATGGCTATAAGCATTATCCAAGCGGCCTCCGGGCTGTAAAAATAGTGATGTTCGGGGATATTTTCTAGCATAAATTTTAAAAAATCGTAAAAATACTCGGGCACAAATTTGACTTCGGCATTAGTTAGATTGTCACCGACGTAGCTTATGTCTGCGCTTAAAATTTTACTTTGGATGTTTGGATTTGAGCTTATAAAATCTTTAATATCGGTAAAATTTTCGTAATCGACCGTTTCGTAGTCTTTTAAATTTCGCAAAACCGGCTTTGAGCCGACGAAGCTAAAATTTTGCCCCATAAACTCCGCCCCGCCGTCGATCGCGCGCCACTCGTCGCCCAAAGCGGACAAAAAAGCAAGCATCTCGTCATCGGCCCAACTAAAATTTTCAAAATCCATTTTCACCCCGTAAAGTCGTTGTAAATTTAAATTGCGCCGCCGCACATTTTTATAAACTGCGCTGATTTAACTCAAATTTCGCGCCCCAAACTCGCGGCAAAGAGTTTTTGAGCAAATTTTGGACGTTTTTATCAAAATTTTATCCAAGAACAAAAGAGATATTATATCTTGGAGAGATTTTAAGGGTTACGAAGCAAAAAATAGGCGTAGGCTGGACAAGCCGATCCGCCAAGCCGATTTTTCGCGAGTTCCGTTAAAAGCTCCCAAGAGATGATATCTATTTTAAAGCTTCGAGTCTAACCGCAACCGAACGCTTATGCGCCCCCAGCCCCTCGGCATCGGCTAGCTTCATGCACGCATTTGCTAGCTCGCTTATGCCTTTTGCGTTTAGCGAGATGAGCGAAGTGCGCTTCATAAAATTTTCAACTCCGAGAGGCGAGTAAAATCTCGCGCTACCGCCCGTAGGTAGAGTGTGATTGGGCCCGGCTATATAGTCGCCCATCGCTTCAGGCGTAAAATGTCCGATAAATATCGCGCCGGCGTGCCTGATCTGCCTAGCCAGCTCCATCGCGTCGTTTGTGGCGATCTCTAGATGCTCTGGCGCTAGCTCGTTAGCCAGCCTCACGCACTCATCAAGGTCGCTAGCTACTATGATAGCGCCCTTTTTATCGATACTAACCTGCGCGATCGGCTGCCTGGCTAGAGTCTTGATCTCCTCGTTGATATGCCTTTGCACCGCCGCGCCGAAGGCTTGATTAGGCGTGATGAGCACGGCGCTAGCCATCTCGTCGTGCTCAGCCTGCGAGAGCAGATCCACGGCGATGTGACGAGGGTCGGCGCTCTCGTCGGCGATAACGCAGATCTCGCTAGGGCCCGCGATCATATCGATATTTACCTCGCCGTAGACGAGCTTTTTAGCCGTCGCGACGTATATGTTGCCGGGACCCGTGATGACATCGGTTTTTTTGATCGTTTGCGTGCCGTAGGCCATCGCCGCTACCGCCGAGGCGCCGCCGACTTTATAGGCTTCCTTTATACCGCAGACATGCATGGCGGCTAGAAGTAGCGCGTTTACCTTACCTCCGACGGCAGGCGTGCAGACTACTATCTCGCTAACGCCCGCGACCAGAGCTGGAACTGCGTTCATCAGAAGCGAGCTAGGATAGGCGGCCTTGCCTCCGGGGATATATAGTCCGGCGCGGTCTAGCGGAGTGTACTTGGCACCTAGCAAAACGCCGTGCTCGTCGTGCTCCATCCAGGTTTTAGGCAGGCTTTTTTCGTGGTAGCTTTTGATACGATCAAAGGCTAAATTTAGCGAGTTTCGCAGGCAGCTATCTATGCCGTCGTAGGCCTTTTGCATCTCGTCGGTGCCGATTTTTAGCGTATTTGCGTCAGGTTTCCAGTGGTCGAATTTCTCTATCTGCTCAAAAAGAGCCTCGTCGCCTCTAGCGCGTACGTCCTCAAGTATCTGCGAAACGGCGGGCATAACCGCGCTCATATCGCCGTTTGAGCGGTTTACCAAAGCCGCGAAATACTCCTTAAAATTTTCATTGCTAGTGAGTAAAAACTTCATATCGTCTCCTTAAATTTTCTTTCGTATCTTAGTTTTTGACTGATATTTCCGAGCGCGCCGCCTTGATGAATGTATAAAATCTCGTTTTTAAACGCGCCCAGATTTGCGCTCATCGTTAAAAAGCCGACCGGATCGTAAATAAGCTCAAATTCTATCCTCGTTTGCTCGCATACTTCGCGCCAAATTTGATAAAGCTCGGGCTTTAGATCGCCGAAATGATATTTTTTGGGCGGCTGTAAAATGCGCGCCTTCGAGTTTGGCGTCAGTGCCTCGATCTCGCTTTTTAAGTAGTCTGCGTCGCCCACGCAAGGACAGGTATAGACGTCAAATTTGACGTGCTTAGCCAAAAACGCCGCCGACGTGCCGGTACCTGAGGGTAAAAATATATCCACGGTTTTACTCTCTGCCTCAGCCCAGCGCTCTATCTGCCTAGCCTGCGAGATAAAGCCGGCCTCCGCCTGCGGCTGCCAAACGCCCTCGTTTATAAAAAGCGAATCGCCAATGAAGTAATTCTGCGCGGCGGACAAATTTAAGCTTGTTTGGTATGCGGATTTTTCAAAATTTGAGTTTTTATGGCTTATGTATTCGCTGGAATTTCCGCTCGCGAGCTTTGCTGACTCGTCAAATTTACTTGAAATTTGCCCACTTAAATCTTGTAAATTTGATTTTTCTATTTGCAAATTCGGCTCGACTTTGGCTTGCGAATTTGATATATTTTTTGCATTTAAATTTATATCCGTAAAACCGAGCCGTTCGTCAAATTTGCTTAAATTTGATCCGCAGGCGTTTTTTAAATTTGACCCGTTTTTGCTGCGATTGTCCGTCAAATTTGCAGTCTCGCCGCCAAAAATCTCACTCTCTTTTAACCCGGCAAGCTCATAGGCTAAAGCCCTAGCCCGCGCCCGTCTATCTTTATCTACATATATTTTCATCCCGTTTTCAAGGGCGAATTTAAAATTTCCGATCGGATTTGCCGCCAAATTTGAGCTTAAATTTGAAACTACGTAGTGAAACTCAAGACCCTTTATCTTTGCAAAAACGCTTAGGCTATACATCGCGTTTGACTGGCTTGAGCCGTAGCTAACGACGCGCTTTATGCCGCCTAGATCAGCATGCAGGAAATATTCCAGCTTTCTAGCTTTATTGCCGTTAAATTCGCCGTCCATCAGGTCGTCGCGAAGTACGTAAAACTCGAGTCCGTTAAATTTAGTCTTTTGAATACTTTTGATTTTGCCGCTCCAAGAGATCTTGCATCTCCTTTATCGACTCTTTATCCGAGATCGAAAATTTAATCTCGATACGCCTTGAAGCATCGGGATCTTCTTTGCCGTTTTTCATCACCAGATCGCTAAAACTACGCCCGCTAGCGATGAGATAGCGCTCTAGGCGCTTGTCCTTGTTCCACGAGTAGATAAAATCTAGCACCGAATACGCGCGCTTTTGCGACAGATCAAGGTTGTACATATAGCTGCCTACGGAGTTCGTATGCCCCTCGATCACGATCCTATCGATATGTTTTGCGATCTCCTCGTTATTTAAAATTGCCTCGAAATAAGTCTGTAAAATTTCTTTTAGGCGCGCTTTTGCTTCGTCTCTTAGCTCGTAAGATCCCGTGTCAAAAAGTATAGACTCAGGCAGCGACACGACGCCTGTGCTAGGATCTATGCTGACCTTATTTCCGAGCTTGGCACGTAAATTTGATATGACGTTTGAGCGAAGCGAGCTGATGTCTCTTATCTTGTCTTTTGTTTTGTTAAAATCCTCTTCCAGCGCGGCAAATTTTGAGACTTCATTGCCGTATTTTGCATTTAGCTCGTTTAGCGCATCCTCTTTTTGCGCTAAAATTTGCCCTAGTTGCACCACTCTACCCTGCAAATCCGCGATAGTTTTGTTTGCGTCGTTTAGGTTTATCTCGTAGGTTTGGGTTAGATTAGTAAGCTCGTTTTTCTCTTTTTTTACGCCTTCAAGCATCTCGTTTACGAGCCTGTTTATATCGGCAAGCTCTTTATTTTCGCTCTTTGCGCGGTCTAAATTTGAAAAAATTTCTTTTATGACGTTTTCTTTGCGCGCAAGCTCGCTTTGAGATGAAACGATTTGCTTTTCGCGCTCGCTCAAATCTTTTTGCAGTTTTGCCAAATCGCTTTGGCTAAGGACGTATTTTACGACGACGGCGCCGATGATGAGCATAAAAACAAACATCAGCCCAGCCATCAGGTCCGCATACGATATCCAAAAGGTCTGGTCGCCGCTTTTGCCCTCGTTACGCGTTTTCATCTAGCATACTCGCCTTTTCGATGGTTTGCAAGATCTCGTTTGCCTCTTTGTCCAGTTCATCGATGTCTTGTTTTAGTCCTTCGATGAGCGCGCTATTATCCTCGTAAGCTTCGATCGCTTCGTCGTCAAAGGCCTTTTTAAACGCCTGCACTCCATTGATCAAGCTCTCTTTAAAGCCATCCATAGCTAGTTTTTGTTTTTCTAAAATTTCGCTGCTAAATTTAGAAAGAGACTCGCTAAAATTTCTAACATTATGCTCTAGTTCGCCCACGCTCTTTTCAAGCCTTGCGATACGCTCGCCGCCCACGTCGTACAGCCTGTTGTACTGCTCGGCAAATTTTAGCTGCATATCTTTGATGTTACCGTTAAATTTGTTGATAACGTTTAAGATTTCAGCATGAACCTTGATCAGGTCTTTTTGATCTTTTGAGGATCTTAGCAGCGTATTCATCGTCTCTTTGATGTGTCCGCCGCTTAGTTTTACAGCCTCTTCCTCATTTTTTAAGATATTTGTAAAAGTTTTAAATTTAGCCTCGATAGTTTTGTCGAGTTCTTCGAAAAACTCGGCATTACTAACATGCTCAAATATCACTCCGATCTTCTCAAAGTGCCTTAAATTCTCTTGCAAATATCTTCTATCAAGCTCCTCTTTCGTCCAAAAAAAGCCGCTCGTAGCGTTTTTTTGCCTTCGTACTAGCGTTTCAAATTTACTCGTTCCGTATTTTTCAAAAAATATCCACCAAAGCGCCAGAAAAATACCGTAGATAGAGACGTAAAATGCGGTCGCTACGCCGCTAAGAAGGGTTGAAATTTCGGTTTCGAGTTCGGTAGTATTTGAGGAGTTAAACTCCGGCATAGAAACGGCGATACTGATAAACGTTCCTAAGATGCCTAGCATCGGGAAGATACCGGCACCCACGGAAGCAAAATTTTCGTTACGCAAATTTCTGGTGTAATAAGCCACAAATTCATCAAATCCGGCGTTTGATTTCGTATCTTTACCGATAACCAAAAGATGCTTGATGATGTATTCTTTTAAATTTCGCTTAAAATCAGCCCCGCTTTGCTCGAAATAGCAGCAAGCAAGCTCGGCGCTATTTTTAGCAAAGATTAGCGAGATCACCCAAATAATACCCATCATAACGACCGTATGTAGGCCGATTTGAAAATCTATATACCCAAAATTTCCAAGTAGCGCCGCCAGAAATATCGCCGTCGGCAAAAATATAATTTTCGCATACACGAAAAACGACTGCCTGCTTTTTACCTCAGGCAGCGTCAAATCGGTAAAACTATCGTTCTTTGCTTCTTTTTTGGGTTCCATCGTAAGCCTTAATTTCTATTTAAGCAGTTTAAATCCTCAAACGCCGTTAGTAGGCGCTTTACCATCGACTCCTCGCCGGCGCGCAAAAATTTACGCGGATCGTAGTATTTTTTGTTCGGTTTATCGTCGCCTTCAGGGTTGCCGATTTGACCTTGTAGATAGGCTCTGTTTTTTAGCTCGTACGCTCTCACGCCGTCCCAAAACGCCCACTGCGTATCGGTGTCGATATTCATCTTTACCACGCCGTAGCTAACGGCGTCTTTGATATCCTTTAGCTCGCTACCGCTACCGCCGTGAAATACGAAATTTACGGGTTTGTCGGTTGGAGTTTGAAATTTATCCGCGACGTATGCTTGCGAATTTTTCAAAATTTCCGGTCGCAATACGACGTTGCCAGGCTTATACACGCCATGGACGTTACCGAAGCTTGCCGCGATACTAAATCTATCGCTGATTTTGCTTAGCCTCTCGTATGCCTGCGCGACGTCTTCTGGCTGGGTATAAAGAAGCGCGTTATCTACGCTAGTGTTATCCACGCCGTCCTCTTCGCCGCCCGTTACGCCAAGCTCGATTTCTAGGCTAATGCCAAGCTCGCTAAGCTCCGCTAAATACTTCTCGCAAGTGCTTAAATTTTCATTGAGGCTCTCCTCGCTAAGATCAAGCATGTGCGAACTAAAAAGCGGCACGCCGTGAGCTTTTTTGTATTCGCGGCTAAATTTAATCAGCTCATCAATCCACGGCAGTAGCTTTCTAGCCGCGTGATCGGTGTGAAGGATCACAGGCACGCCGTAAGCCTTAGCTAGCAAGTGCACGTGCTGCGCGCCCGCTACCGCGCCTAGAACGTCTGCATCCTTACACGCTTTACCGGCGTAAAAACCCGCTCCGCCGTTACTAAACTGGATAATAACGGGTGAGTTAGCCGTCTTTGCCGCTTCTAAAACGGCATTTACCGAGTCGCTTCCGACCACGTTTACCGCAGGCAGGGCAAACCCCTGCTCTTTTGCGTATTTATACAGCCTAGTTACGTCATCGCCGCTTAAAACGCCGGCTTTTACTACGTCTAAAACACCCATTTTACCGACCTTATTTATATTCTACTTTAGCTTTAGCGCGAAGCTCGTCGCCTCTTTTTTTAATGTCGTTTCTAAATTTCTCCATCTTTATGCTGCCTTCGATCTGAGGTTTTACCTCGTTTAGGCTAACGGTACCGGCAGCCTTGCTATCCTCTTTTAGGATTACGTGGTAGCCGAAATTTGATTTAACAGGTTTTTGAGTTACTTCGCCTTTTTTAAGCGCAAATGCGGCGTCTGCGAAAGGTTTTACCATCTGAGATTGACCGAACCAGCCTAGCTCGCCGCCGTTTACGGCTGAACCTTGGTCTGTAGATTTGGATTTTGCTAGCTCTTCAAATTTTTTAACTAGCGCATCGTCTTTTAGTCCTTTTAGCGCGGCTATTACGTCGTTTGCTTCTTTTTCGGTAGCTACTAGGATGTGCTTAGCTCTTACTTGCGCAGGTACGGCAAATTCGGCTTTGTTTTTATTGTAAAAGTCGCTGATTTCGCTATCGCTTACTTTTATATTGTCGAAAATTCTCTTCATCCAAAGATCGAGCGCAAGGTTGTTTTTTAGCTCTTCAAGAGCGGCTTTGTATTCGTCGGTCTTATCTAGTCCGCTCTTTTTAGCCTCGTCTAGAAGCAGTTTTCTATTAATTGTTTCGTCGATAACCTTTCTTTGCGTGTCTTTAGGTAGTTGCTCAAGAGTAACGCCAGGCATTGCAGCAAGCGTGAAAGCCACGTCCTTATCGGTTATGCTAGAACCGTTTACGGTAGCGTACTCCGCCGCGTTTAGGCTTAAAGCCGCAGCCAAACTAAGAGATGCGAATAAAATTTTATTCATCTTTGTTCCTTAAATTTAGATTTTTGCGAGGGTGATTATAGCAGGAAAGTCATTAAATATAAGTTATAATTCATCGAAAATTTAAATAAAAACGGCTAAAATCGGCGATATGAGAACGAAAAAAGATATAAACGCTATCAAAAATTTATTTTTAGAAAATTTTAAAGACGCCGGCAGTGAGCTTAAATTTCGCAACCTCTACGAGCTACTCGTTTGCGTGATGTTAAGCGCGCAGTGCACCGATAAGCGCGTAAATTTGATCACGCCTTCGCTTTTTGAGGCATACCCGGATGTAGTGAGCCTAGCGCAGGCAAATCTAGCCAGCGTAAAAGCGCTCATCAGCTCCTGTAGCTTTTTTAACAACAAGGCCCAAAATTTGATCAAAATGGCAAAGAGCGTGATGAGCGAATTTGGCGGCGAGATACCGGCGACCGAAAAAGAACTGATGAGCCTAGCGGGCGTGGGTCAAAAGACCGCTCACGTCGTGCTGATCGAGCATTTTGGATCAAATTTGATGGCGGTGGATACGCACGTTTTTCGCGTGGCTCACAGGCTTGGTCTAAGTAGTGGTAAGACGCCCAAAGCCGTCGAGCTTGATCTAACTAAAGCCTTTAAAACGCAGCTAAATACGCTTCATCAAGCAATGGTACTTTTTGGCCGCTACACCTGTAAGGCGGTAAAACCAAACTGCAAAGAGTGCTTTTTAAACGAGCTGTGTAGTAGCAAGGATAAGAATTTTCCGTAAATTTTAGCCTGTAAATGCGATCTTAAATTTGACGGAATTTTCAAAATTTGTTTCTTGGTAGCTGTGTTTTATAAAAATCGCTGCAAATTGTAAGTTAAATTTGAATGTAAGAAGCCAAGACGAAGTATTTTTGAGATGGATTTGGATGTCGTGCAGAAATTTTAAGTCAAGGCTAGACATCTGCTTGCAGTTGCGAGCAAAGCGAAGCAAAGGTAGTCTGCCGCAGACTTAAAATTTCCTCTGCTTGCAGTTGCAAACGAAGCGAAGCAAAATCTCATTCAAAAACCAGCGTAGCGACGCCGCAGGCGGGGTTTCTCTGTAAAGGTGCTCAAAATACGAGTCGTCGCAAAAATTTTAAGGCGAAATATCGCGAGATGATTTTGAAAGTTGTACAGAAAATTTTAATCAAGACTAGGCACGAAGCCTGTCGCAGATTAAAATTTTCTTCTGCTTGCAGTTGCGAGCAAAGCGAAGCAAAAATCTCTTTCAAAAGCACTCGCGAGACAAGCCGCTAAATTTATTGCAATCTAGCGATTATATTTCTTACGGCTTCCGCCATCATCTCCACCGACGCTATCTCGCAGTGCTCGTTTACCGAGTGAGGCGAGTGTATGTTCGGGCCTATGGAGCAGGCTTGTAGCTCGGGCTGTTTTGCAACCAGTACGCCGCACTCAAGGCCCGCGTGCACGGCGGCAAATTTAGCCTGCGGCTTTTGTTTTTTCAACTCCTCAAGCACCAGATGTGCGAAGTCGCTGATGCACGGAGCCCAGTTCGCCGAGCGGTCGGCCACCTTGACCTCAAAGCCCAGCGCGCTAGCCAGAGTACTAGTCTCAAAACCTAAATTTTCAAGCCCTTCGCGCTTCATCGCGCGCCCGAAAAAATCAAACTCGATCACTTCGCCCTTTTGCTTGACGGTCGAGAGATTTATGCTTTCGTTTACCATGCCAAGCTGCGTGTCGTAGCTGCGCACTCCCTGAGCGAAGGAGTTAATTAGCGCCAAAATTTTACCGCTATTTACCAGTACGTCCGCTTCGCCCTCGCCGAGGCTCTTTACCCAAGCCAGGCCGCGCTGTTTTGGCTCATGAGCACAGAGCGCCTTGCACACGGCATTTGCGGGGATCGAGTTACTCCTCTCGCCAAAATCCAGACTGATTAGCTCGCAGCCCTCCTCGGCGAGAAATTTCGCCAGCAGCTTCGTTGCGTTTGGGATATTTTTATGTATCTCGTTGCCCGAGTGCCCGCCGCTAAGCCCGGTGACGCCGATCTCGTAAATTTTACCGCTCTTTTTGACTGTCTGCGCGCTGATTTTTGCGCTTACGTTTATACCGCCGGCACATCCCAGCGTCACGCGGTCGTCCTCTTCGCTGTCTAAATTTAGCAAATTTGGCGATAAAATTTTACCCTTAAAGGCATTTGCGCCCACGAGCCCTACCTCTTCGTCGTTGGTAAATAGGCACTCTAGGTTAGCAAACTCACGCATCGCGCCCATCATCATCGCCACGCCGATACCGTCGTCAGCGCCCAGAGTAGAGTTTTTCGCCCTTAGGATGCCGTCCTCTTCGATGAGCTCTAAATGCGGCGCCGCGCCCACGCAGACCATGTCGTAGTGGCTTTGCAGGCAGATTTTAGGCTCGCCTTTTACGGCGTGGATGTTGCCCGCCTCGTCGATGTTTACGCTAAAGCCCAGGCAGCGCGCAAAATCCGCTAAAAACTCCCTCATCTGCTCCGTTTCGCAGCTACAGTGCGGTATCTCGCACAGCTTCTTAAAATCGTTCATAACCTCGTTTTTTTGCATGTTTGCTCCTTAAATTTACTTAACGATCTCGCCCGTGTAGCCCGTCGTCGCCACCGCATCTAGCAGCTGCTTCTCGCTCACGCCGTCTTTCGTCTCGACGCGGGCGGTTTTATCGTGCAGGCTAGCCTTGGCGCTGATAACGCCGTCTACCTTTAGCAGGGCTTTTCGCACCATCGCCGTACACAGCGAACAGTGCATTCCCTCGACTTTGATGATGAAATTTTGATTTGCAAACGCCACGCTTACAAACAGTAAAATAGATA
>CAUSIL010000002.1:0-25446 GCA_963531395.1 uncultured Campylobacter sp. | reverse complement strand
CGCGAAGCTGCAAGCCGTATTCGCTTATCTTGCTTCTTCTTTGTCCGTGTTGTCCCGGAGCATAAGGTCTTTTATCTAGCGCGCTTTTACCTGCCAAGCGACGCTCGCCCTTTAGCGCCAAACTAACGCCGAGTCTTCTTTCTAATTTTTCAACGGGTCCTCTATATCTAGCCATAATAATTCTCCTAAATTTCTAATTATACGCGGCGGCGTTTCGGCGGTCTGCAACCGTTATGCGGAAGCGGGGTTATATCTTTTAAAAACGTTACTTTTATACCCTCTACCGCACCTACGCTCTTGACTGCGGTCTCTCTACCGCTGCCAGGACCTTGCACTTTTATGCCTACTTCTTTTATGCCGTGCTCTTTTGCTTTAGCTAGAGCGTCTTCTACTGCTTGTTGAGCTGCGTAAGGAGTTGATTTTTTACTTCCTTTAAAGCCTAGTCCGCCGGCACTGCTCCAAGCGATAGCATTTCCCATCTCATCGGTAACCGTTACCATAGTGTTGTTAAAAGTCGCGCTTATATAAACGATACCTTTAGCGATACTTTTTCTTACAATTTTCTTTTTAACTACTTTTCTTTTTGCCATCGCTTATCCTTATTTAGTCGCAGCGCCGACTGTTTTGCGCTTGCCTTTTCTAGTTCTAGCGTTTGTTTTAGTCTTTTGACCGCGCACCGGAAGACCTTTTCTGTGTCTTAGACCGCGGTAGCTTCCTAAGTCCATAAGAGCCTTGATGTCCATAGCGACGCTTTTTCTAAGGTCGCCTTCCACCACGTGGTTCTCTTGGATCTCTTTGCGGATAGCCGCAGCTTCGTCTTCGGTTAGATCGTTTACTCTTTTATCGTAAGAAATTTTGGTAGCATCCAAAATTTGACGAGATTTATGAAGACCGATACCGTAAATATAGGTCAAGCCGTATTCGATTCTCTTTTTCTTTGGTAAATCCACACCTGCGATACGTGCCATGCTTTATCCTTGTCTTTGTTTATGTTTTGGATTTTCGCAGATTATGCGAACTACGCCTTGGCGCTTGACAATTTTGCACTTGTCACACATCTTCTTTACAGAAGGACGAACTTTCATTCTAGTCTCCTAAAAATTTATTCCACTTTTAGGCTGCATCAGGTTTAACGAAATTTTAAACCAACTATTTTCAAAACAAGTGGTGGGCTTTGAAAACAATTCTTCATACAGCAATTTGTCGCAAAGGGCTGAGTATAGCCAAATTTAGCTTTTAATTTACTTATGTCGGTAAATTATCCTACCCTTATCCAGACTGTAAGGCGTTAGTTCCACCTTTACGCGGTCTCCAGGCATTATTTTTATATAATGCATCCTCATCTTGCCCGCAATATGACACAAAATCACGTGTTTGTTGTCGAGCTCGACCTTAAACGTCGCGTTTGGCAGCGCCTCGATGACGTTGCCGTCGATCTCTATGACGTCGTCTTTTGCCACTTAACTCCTTTTTGTTAAATTTACTTTCGCCGCTCGGCGGAAGTTTGAAATTAAAATTTCAACTCACCACAAATTAAAATTTTAAAATTTACAAGTCGCGCGAACGATTTGTAAATTTTAAAATTTTACGCTAGACTTAAAATCTCCGCACGTCCGCCTACGACCGCCATACAATGCTCGTAGTGGCTGGTTCTTAGCCCGTCTTTGCTAGTTACTTTCCATTTGTCGTGACCGATCACGGGAGTGCCGTCTTTTTGGCAGATCATCGGCTCCACGCAAAATACCATTCCATTTTTGATTTTCGGTCCCGATTTTGGGCTGCCGCCCTCTAAATAATTTAAAATTTGCGGATCTTCGTGCGGGCGCCTGCCGATGCCGTGACCGCAAAATCCCGTTAGCGGAACGAATCCGCGAGCTCTTATAAATTTCTCGATTTCAAAACTAAGCTCTTTAAAGTGCATTCCCGCTTTTACAGTATCTATCGCAAAATATAACGCATCTTTAGCGCAAGCGATTAGTTTTTCGTCCTCGCGCGAAATTTGACCTACGCCCCAGGTCCTAGCCGAGTCGCCGAAATATCCGTTCAAATTTGAGCCGATATCAACGCTTACGATGTCGCCTTCTTGCAGTTTGTATTCGTTCGGGATGCCGTGGATGACTACTTCGTTTACGCTGATACAAGCGGCGTTTGGAAAGCCGTAAAGCCCCTTAAATGCCGGCTTTGCACCTGCGGACCTTATCATATCCTCGCAAATTTTATCTATTTCGAGCAGTGAGATGCCGGGCTTGATCACACTTTCTACGTAGTCGAGGGTTTGAGCGACGATTTTATTCGCCGCTCGCATCTTCTCTATGTCGTTTGGCTGCATGATGGTTATAGCCATTACAAGCCTACCGCACTTAGAGTTTGATATTTATTCATATAAATTTGAGCTTCTATCCTTCGCATCGTATCAAGCGCGACAGAGACTACGATCAGTACCGATGTGCCGCCGAAATAAAACGGAACGCCCATAAATTTAACGAGCACCCAAGGCAGAGTCGAGATAAGTCCGAGATAGATCGCGCCGCCAAACGTTAGCCTTGATGCGACTTCATTTAAAAAGCCGGCCGTACCTTCGCCAGGTCTAATACCCGGGATAAAGCCGCCCTGTCTTTTTAAATTTTCGCTGATATCTTTTGCGTTAAACGCGATCGAAGCGTAAAAATAAGCAAAAAATACGACCAGTAAAAACGTCAAAAAGTTGAAAAAGTAGCCGCTAGGATTTAAAAAATCGGTTATTTTTTGAATAGTCGGATTGGTGCTGGCTTGTAAAATAGTGCTTGGAAACATCAAAATCGCGCTGGCGAAAATCGGAGGAATAACGCCGCTTAAATTTACCTTGATAGGGATATAGTTCATGATGCGTTTATTTTGATTTTCCATCACGACCTTACGCGAATAGCTCACCGGCACGCGCCTCTCACCCATTTCAACGTATATTACTACTCCAACTGTTACTAGAACAATAAGCACCAAACCTATAACTACAAAAAAATTAATTTCGTTTGTATTAAATGATGTTACGGTGTTACCTATCGCCCTTGGAATTGCACTAACGATACCTGCAAAAATTATAAGACTGATACCATTACCGATACCGCGTTGAGTGATCTGCTCGCCTATCCACATTAAAAGCATGGTTCCAGTTAGCATTGATGCGGCGGCTATGGCAATAAAAAGGTTTTTATCGATAATAACTGCAGCATCGCCGTTTTTGCCAATCATGTGATCGCTTTGAAGCCCCATACTAACGCCGATTGCCTGAATTACGGTAATAACGATAGTAGCATAGCGGATGATCTGCATGTATTTTTGCATGCCGTCGCGATCTTTTTTCATCTTACCCAAATTTGGAAAAGTAGCTGCTAAAAGCTCCATGATGATAGATGCCGTGATGTATGGCATAATGCCTAGAGAGATGATGCTAAGACGTTCGGCGGCATTACCGCTAAACATATTAAACATACCCAAAGCGTTGTTTGAATTCGCATCAAAAAAATCTTTAATAACGCTAGCGTTTACGCCAGGAACCGGCACATATGCCAGTATCCTGTAAGCAAATAAAAATGCCAACGTGATTAAAATCTTGTTGGTCAATGTCTTATTCATTACGCACGTCCGCTAACGGTTACGTTCTCATCTTTGATTTTCGAAGCCAAATCTTTCGCGCTCACTCCGATCAATTTGATTTTCTTGACGCTGCTTGAAATTTTGTGTACGGTAACGATAGTAGCGATAGTGATCTCGCTTAGCTCTTTTACCGCAACGATTTTTTCTACGTTGATTACGTAAGGTTTTTCAAATTTAGACGTAAAGCCTACTTTCGGAAGGCGTCTTTGAAGCGGTTGCTGACCGCCCTCAAAGCCTCTTTTTTCATTGTAGCCTTTTCTAGCTCTTTGACCTTTGTGTCCTTTGCCTGCGGTTTTACCTTGACCGCTACCTTGGCCGCGACCTAGTCTTTTGGTTTGTCTAGTCGAGCCCTCGGCAGGTTTTAAATTTTCTAGTCCCATATCTTCTCCTTAGCCTTTAAGCATGCTTAGCGCTTTTAAAGTAGCGCGAACGACGTTTGCCGAGTTGTTTGAGCCAAGCGATTTCGTTAGGATATCCTTGATGCCCGCAAGCTCTAAAATAGGACGAGCGCTACCGCCCGCGATCACGCCCGTACCTTCGCTAGCAGGGCGAAGCAAAACGCGGCTAGCGTTAAATTTAACCTCTACGTCGTGAGGTATAGTCGAGCCTTTTCTTTTTACCTCAATGATGTTTTTAAACGCGTCGTCTACGGCTTTTCTCATAGCGTCCGGTACCTCTTTTGCCTTACCGAAGCCAAAGCCCACTAGGCCGTTTCTGTTTCCTACTACGACAAGAGCCGTAAATCTAAATCTACGACCGCCTTTTACGACCTTTGTAACGCGGCCGATATCAACCATTACTTCTTCGAATTCTTCTCTGTTATATTTTTCCATAGCGATTTTCCTTATAGTTTGATACCGTTTTCACGTAATGCGTCTGCAAAAGCCGCTATAACGCCGTGATACAAATAGCCGTTTCTGTCGAATAATGCCGTTTCAATTTTTTTAGCTTTTAGAGTTTTTGCAAATTCTTTAGCCAAAGTTACGGCGCCTTCTTTGTTTGCTTTTACGCCTAGTTTTCTGCCGTCTGCCGCCGCTAGAGTTACGGCTGCTACGTCGTCGATAGCTTGGACGTAAAGGGTTCTGTTTGATTTGAAGATAGAAATTCTAGGCAATACCGCAGTGCCGGAAATTTTGGCTCTGATTCTTCTTTTTCTCTTGATTCTAAGAGCGAGTTTTCTTTTTAATACATTTGCTGTCATTATCTATCCCTTACTTCTTAGATGTCTTACCGGCTTTGCGGATGATGCGCTCTTCTACGTATTTAACGCCTTTGCCCTTATACGGTTCAGGCGGTCTATACGCCCTGACTTGAGCTGCGATCTGACCGACCACTTGCTTATCGTCGCCTTTAATAGTGATGATGTTTTTCTCTACGCTAATTTCAACGCCTTTTGGCACTTCGTGATTTATCGGGTGAGAAAATCCTAATGTAAGCTCAAGTACTTGGCCTTTAGCAGCAGCTTTGTAACCGACGCCGTTGATCTCAAGCTGGCGAACAAAACCTTTTGTGATGCCGATGACGATATTGTTTGCAAGCGCTCTATAAGTGCCCCAGTAGGCTCTATCTTGTCTCTCGTCGCTCTTTGGAGAAAATACTATGTGAGCATCTTCAACTTTAACGTCTACGTGCCCTTTTGTGTCAAGCTCTTTTAAATGAGCGCCTTTTTTAAATTTAAGGACGTTGCCTTCTACGCTGACCTCTACTCCGCTTGGAATAGCTATCGGCTGTTTTCCTATACGTGACATTTTTTTCCTTTTTTACTTGTCTAGGGTATGTCTACTTTTACGAATGGATACCGCAATACCATAAAAATAGAAATGAATCAAAGCGATAAAAAACCGCTTCAAACACTTTAATTTTCTCATCAAATTTGACTTGTTTTTTGGAGTTTTTTTCCAAAATTTAACGTCAAAATTTGACATCGTCGTTTTTAAATTTAGCTTTGCCAAATTCGGGTAAATTTACAAGTCGAGCTAAATTTTGGAAGCTTTTTAAATTTAAGCTTCCGTTTTTAAATTTTATAAATTAAGAAAACCTGCTGGGTCAAATTTTGTTTCAAAGATGCAAAAACGATGTCGCAGTTGCAAATACAACAAGCCTATCGTTTTAAACCTTATTCTAATGATGCCGAATTGACGTCTTGCTACAAAACAAGCCTATCAATTCAAACTTCATTTCAAGGATGCAACAATGATGCCCCACCGGAAATCCGGAAAGCCTATCGTTTAAGCTTCACTTCAATGATGCGAAAACGATGCCCCGCATCGTTGTCGTCCATTACCACACAGAGCAGAGAATTTCGCCGCCTACGCCAGCTTTGTGGGCGTCTTCGTTACTTAAAACGCCTTTGCTGGTGCTAACGATGATCGTTCCGTAGCCGTTTTTAAATCTCTTGATCTCGTCTTTTCCCTTATAAACGCGGCGACCCGGGCTTGATACGCGCTTAAGCTCGTTAATCACGCTTCTGCCGTGCTCGTCGTATTTTAAAACTACGTTTATAAATTTCTTTTTATCCTCTTCTACGACGTTGTAGCTCTCGATATAGCCTTTAGCCGCAAGGATAGATAAAGTAGCCTCGACGACGTTTGAATGAAGAAGCTTCGTAGTCTCGAGTCTTCTCATTGCGGCGTTTCTAATGCGAGTTAGTCCGTCTGAAATTAAGTCGTTTAACATTTCTCTTCCTTACCAGCTTGCTTTTTTTAGACCCGGGATTAGTCCCTCGTTAGCCATTTTTCTTAGGCATACGCGGCAAATTCCAAAATCTTTATAAACCGAATGCGGACGTCCGCAAATTTGGCATCTCGTATAGCCGCGAACCGCAAATTTAGGCTTTCTAGCAGCCTTTGCTATCATTGATTTTTTCGCCATATTACTTTCCTTTCGCAAATGGCAAACCAAATAGCTCAAGCAATTTGAATGCCTCTTTGTCGCTGTTTGTCGTCGTGACTATAACTATATTCATACCGTGAGTGCGTAAAATCTTATCGTACTCGACCTCTGGAAACATTAGCTGCTCGTCAAGGCCGAAGTTGTAGTTTCCGCGTCCGTCAAAGCCGTCTTTTGGAAGGCCTCTAAAGTCTTTAACTCTCGGTAGCGCGATAGAGATTAGTTTGTCTAAAAACGCAAACATATTCTCTTTTCTAAGCGTTACTTTTACGCCGACGGGAAATCCCTCGCGCACTTTAAAGCCCGCAACCGATTTTTTAGCATCCGTAACTACGGCTTTTTGTCCTGCGATTAGCGAAATAGTATCGGCGATGTTTTGAAGTTGCTTTTGATCTTTAGCCGATTCGCCAGCGCCTACGCTTATCACGATCTTTTCGATCGCAGGGATTAGCATAGGATTTTTGATGTCGAATTCTTTAGCCAAAGCAGGCTTTACGACCTCGTTATATTTAGCTTTTAATCTATTCATTTTCAGCCCTCAACTTTTGCAACGTTTGAGATATCAATAGGCATCTCTTTATTGATAAAGCCGCCGTTTGGGGTCTTCTCGCTAGGTTTTATAGCTTTTTTAGCTACCTTGCAGCCCTCGACGATGACTTGTCCTTTTTTGGCTAGGACGGATAAAATTTTACCTGTTTTACCTTTGTCGTCGCCTGCGATGATCTTAACGGTATCGCCTTTTTTTACTTTAAATTTAACGTTAGCCATTATAACACCTCCGGAGCAAGCGAAACGATTTTCATAAAGTTAGCGTATCTAACCTCACGGCCGACCGGTCCAAAAATACGAGTACCGATAGGCTCGCGTTTGTTATCCAGGATGACGGCTGCGTTTTCGTCGAAGCGGATTAGCGAGCCGTTATCTCTTTGAACCTCTTTTTTAGTTCTAACGACGACTGCTTTTACCACTTGACCTTTTTTGATCTTACCGTTTGGAAGCGCCTTTTTAACCGAGCAGATGATAACGTCGCCAAGCGTCGCGTATCTTCTCTTGCTGCCGCCCAAAACTTTAATACACATTAGCTCTTTCGCGCCGCTATTATCGGCGACCGTAAGCCTCGTAAAAGATTGTATCATTACTCAACCCCCGTCGCTAAAATAGTCTTTAAGCGAAAAGATTTTCTCGCGCTTAGCGGTCTGCATTCGATAGCTACGACAGTATCGCCCGCTTTAGTTTCGTTCTTTTCGTCGTGAATCATATATTTTTTAAAGCGTTTTACGAATTTGTGGTATCTTGGGTGCATAACGCGTCTCTCAACCAAAATCGTAGCCGTCTTATCGCCGGCCTTTTGTAAAACGACACCTTGAATTTCTCTTTTTAATGCCATTTCTCACCCCTTACTTTGAAGCGCTAATTGCAGTGTTGATTTGCGCTATTTCCTTGCGGACGGCGCGAATCTCGTTAGGGTTGCTTAGCTGCATGGTTTTTAGCTTTTGTCTTAAAGTAAATAAAAGCACCTTTTTCTCTTTCAATAACGCGTTAAGTTCTGCAACGCTTTTGTCTTTAATATCAGTATATTTCATTTTCACTCTCTCGCGTTACGATTTTAGTCTTAAACGGAAGTTTGTGGATGGCTAGAGTTAGAGCTTCGCGCGCTAATTCCTCATCTACGCCCGCCATTTCGACTATTATACGACCTGGTTTTATATTCATAACCCACTCTTCTACTCCGGCTTTACCTTTACCCATACGAGTTTGTAGAGGCTTTTTGGTTAGCGGCTTATCCGGGAAAACTCTGATCCAAGTTTTAGCCTGGCGTTTTACGTGGCGGGTTAGAGCCACACGAGCCGCTTCGATCTGGCGCGAATTTACGCGGCCCGCTTCTACGGCTTTTATTCCGATCTCGCCCATAGCAAGATCAGCGCCGCGAGTAGCTTTACCGCGGTTTCTGCCTTTCATCTGTTTGCGAAATTTAGTTCGTTTTGGCATCAACATGATTATTTACCTCTTCTTGCTCTGCGCGGTTTTTTATCGGCTTTTTCTTCTTCGTTCTTTTCAGGTTGAACGCCTTTTTGAAGAACTTCGCCTTTAAATATCCACACTTTTATACCTATGTTTCCATAAGTCGTATGCGCTTCAGCAACGCCGTAATCGATCTTAGCTCTTAGAGTGTGAAGCGGAACGCGACCCTCTAAGTACCACTCGGTTCTAGCGATTTCCGCACCGCCAAGACGTCCTGCAACTGAAATTTTGATACCTTTAGCGCCTGATTTTTGAGCGCCTTGGATAACTTTTTTCATCGCGCGTCTAAATGCAACGCGTTTTTCAAGCTGCATCGCTACGTTTTCCGCAGCTAGCTGAGCCGAAGCTTGAGCTTTTCTTTCTTCTTTGATATTTACGTTTACTTCTTTGTTGATCAGCTTTTGGATATCCTCTTTAAGCTTCTCTACGTCAGAGCCCTTTTTGCCGATGATAATACCAGGGCGAGCTGCTACGACGGTTACGCGAATTTTCTTAGCGGTTCTCTCGATCAAAATTTGAGAAACGCCCGCGTAGTAAAGTTTCTTTTTCAAGAAAGCGCGAATTTTGTAGTCTTCGCCGATATTTTCAGCCAAAGTTCCTTTAGCAGGAAACCATCTTGACTCCCAGTTGCGGTTTATTCCTAGTCTTAGACCTATCGGATTTACTTTCTGACCCATATTACGCTTCCTTCTTTTCAGGTTTAGATACTTCTACTAAGATATGAGAAGTCGGTTTGCGGATTCTGCTTGCGCTTCCTCTCGCTCGCGGTCTAAATCTTTTTAATACTGGGCCCGCATCCACGCGGCAGCTTGTTACGATAACCTCTTCAGGCTCGAATCCGCCGTTAGCTACCGCAGAGCTGATAGCCGTAGCGATAAATTTGGCGCCGCGGTTTGGCATAAAACTAAGGCTGGCTAGCGCAAATTCTGCGTTCATGCCTTGTACTTCTCTTGCGATTAGTCTGGCTTTAGTCGGAGATAATCTTACGAATTTAATAATTGATTTGCTCATCTTATCCCCTTACTTACCGATTTTCTTTTGCACTGAGCCTTTGTGACCCTTAAATGTGCGCGTAGGAGCAAATTCGCCTAGTTTATATCCGATGTGGTTTTCCGTAACGTATACTGGAATGAAGCTCTTGCCGTTATGAACGTTAAACGTTAGGCCTATCATTTCAGGCACTATCGTGCTGCGTCTAGACCATGTTTTTATCGGCTTGTTGTCGTTAGCTTTTTTAGCGGCAACGACTTTTTTCATTACATGCTCATCGACAAAAGGTCCTTTTTTGAGTGATCTTGCCATCTCTATTTACCTTTCCTTCTTGAAATTATAAGCTTATCGCTAGCCTTCTTGCGGCGAGTCTTAGCACCTTTGGTCGGTTTACCCCATGGAGTAACAGGATGACGGCCTGAGTTTTTCTTGCCCTCACCACCGCCGTGCGGGTGATCTACCGGGTTCATCGCAGAACCGCGAGTTTGAGGACGGATACCTCTGTGGCGATTGCGTCCAGCTTTACCTATAGTTACGTTCGCCCAATCTTCGTTACCTACTACGCCGATACTAGCCATGCACTCTGCAAGTACTTGTCTCATCTCGCCGCTTGGTAAACGAAGCATTACGTATTTTTCCTCTTTACCCATTAGCTGAGCATAACCGCCGGCTGAACGAGCCATCTGAGCGCCCTTACCTGGTTTTAGCTCCACGTTGTGTACGATAGTACCCACCGGGATATTTCTTAGTTTCATCGCGTTGCCTGGTTTTATGTCTAGGCCTGCCTCGGCTGCTGCTACGACATCGCCAACGTTTAGTCCGTTTGGTCTGATGATATAGCGTTTCTCGCCGTCTTTATAAGCGATAAGCGCGATGCGACAGTTTCTGTTCGGATCGTACTCGATAGCTTCGACCTTACCTTCGATACCGAATTTGCGGCGTTTAAAGTCGATGATTCTATAAAGTTTCTTCGCTCCGCCTTCTTTATGTCTAGAAGTTATTCTTCCGTTATTATTTCTACCGCCGCTTACAGGAATCTTTACAAGCAAACTTCTCACGCTAGGTTTAGCGGTGATATCCTCGCTTGATAAGCCCGTCATAAATCTGCGGCTAGGTGTATAAGGTTTATAGGTTTTTATCGCCATTTTACGCCTCCGTGTTTTCTAGGCTTGAGCCTTCAGGCAACTTAACGTAAAATTTCTTTATCTCGCTTCGTTGTCCTTCTCTTCCTTTGAAACGCTTAACTTTTCCGTCGATTCTAAGCGAATTTACGCGAAGCGGCGTTACTCCAAAATACTCTTTCAAAATTTCTTTCAGCCTGTTTTTAGTCATCTTAGGCGAAGTTTGTATGACGACCACGCCTTGCTCTTGAAGACCGAGAGTTTTTTCCGTATATAAAATCGTTTTGATATCAGTTATATCTGCCATTTCAGCCCTCTTTTATTATAGATTCAAGTGCGGCCTTCTCGATAACGACGGCACCGTAAGTCGCCACTAAGTAAGCGTTTATCTCGCTCGCATCGATTAGATAGCAGTTTGATAAATTTCTAAACGCCAATAGCGTGTTGTCGTCAAGCAGATCTTTTACGACCAAAGCGTCTCTCAAATTTAACGCGCCGATTACTTTAGCTGCGTCTTTAGTCTTACCGCTTGCGATCTCTATGCTATCTACCGCGAAAATTTTACCCGCGTTAGCTTTTTCGTTTAGCGCGAACTCAAGCGCCAATCTTTTTTGCTTTTTATTGACCTTTTGGAAATAGTTTCGCTCGTTGCTCGGACCAAACGCCACTGCGCCGCCTACCCAGACGTTAGTTCTGGTTGAGCCAGCTCTAGCGCCGCCGCGACCTTTTTGTCTCCACGGTTTTTTACCGCCGCCGCTCACTTCAGATCGACCCTTTGTATGAGCCGAATTTGAACGCATACCGGACAAATAAGACTTAACGTAAAGATATAGGTTGTGCGGGTTAATCTCAGCATAATTAGCCGGTAGATCAAGCTCGCTAGCTTTTTCAAATTTTTCGTTTAATACGCAAACTTTACTCATTTTACTATCCTTATTCTGCCCATTGCGCCGTTATAGCCAGCGACGCTGCCTTTTAAAACCAAAATTCCGTTTTCGGCGTCAAAGCTTACGATCTCGTTTTTAACGGTAACTTTTTCGTTTCCGGCGTGTCCGGCCATTTTCATACCGGGCTGAACGCGTCCCGGCCACTCGCGGTTACCGATAGAGCCGTGTCTTTTGTGGAAGCGAGAACCGTGACTTTTCGGACCGCCCGCAAAGCCGTGTCTTTTTACGACGCCTTGATAGCCTTTACCTTTTGAGCTGAAGCTAACTTTTAAAATTTTAGCCGAGCTAAGCGGACTAATATCAAGATCGCCGGCTTCTTTATTGGCGACTTGTAGGGTTGCGAATTTATTAAATTCAGCCGTTAGTCCATATTTTTTTTGCTGACCCTCTATGGCTTTATTTTTTGCTTTACCTTTAGCATAAGCTACTATAGCGCAGCCGCATTCGCTCACTTCGCAAACTTTAGCGTTTACGACCTTTAGAAGCGTAACGGGGATGCTTGGGTTGTTTACCGTTCTGCTCATGCCTATTTTTTCTACGATATATTCCATCTTTCACCTCGCCTTTATTTGCCCATCGCGCGGACTTCGACGTTAACCTCAGGGGCTAAGTCAAGCTTTGTTAGCGAGTCGACGGTATCGGGCGTAGCCGCTACGATATCTAGCATTCTAGCGTGAATTCTCATTTCAAACTGCTCGCGTGAGTCTTTGTTGATGTGTGGTGATTTTAAGACCGTGTAGCGTTTGATCTTCGTAGGCATCGGCACCGGACCTCTGACGTCGGCGCCCGTTCGTTTGACAGCTTCTACTATGGCTGCAACTGTGCGGTCGAGAACTCTATGGTCATAAGCTTTAAGCTTAAGCCTGATTCTTTCCATTTTCTTTCCTTTGAATAGAACTTGTCGCAAACATACGACACTTCTTACTTATGTAAGAGACTCGGATTTTATCCAAATGGCTTTTTAAAGTCAATATTTTGAGCGAATTTAGTAAATTTTAATAGATTTATTTCCTTTTTATAAGGAAGCTTTTGTAAATTTGGCTGAAAATTTGAAGCGAAATATTTAAATTTGATTTGGGATAAATTTGAGCAGGTTTATCTGGGTACAAATTTGGTTCGGATAAAATTTGCCCGCATTTTTATCATTCAAATTTAACGCATTTTCTTTTAAATTTGAGTAATTTTTGATCGTTTTTTGACGTAAAATTTTAATTATCTTCCTCTTTATAAGGAAACTTCGATATAATTCTCCAAATTTTAAAGGCTAAAAATGCAAACCCTAAGCGCGCTTTATCAAAATCCGCCGAAAAACATCAAATTTATAAATAGAAAATTTGAGATCACCGCACCCAAAACGCTGATAAAAGGCGGCATAGGAAGCGGCAAAACCTCGCTGATCGCGGGCTTTTTATCAGCATTTGAGAGCAAAGAGTTTTTGTATTTAAATTTAGGCGACCTTCGCATAGATGCGGATGAAATTTTGTCAAATTTGCCCGAGTTTTTACGCCAAAATCCGCAGATAAAAATTCTAGCGATCGATGATTTCGAGCAGAGATTTTTGGATAAATTTGAGCCGATTTTAGAGCTAAATTTGCAAAATTTTATCGTCGCTTCTGGGTTTAAAGACGCAAATTTAAACGGCTTTAGCGAGCTAAATTTGGATTTTTTAGACTACGAGGAGTTTATCGCATTTTTTTCAAAAAAGATCGATCCAGAGACGCTTTTTAGCCACTTTTTACTTCACGGTAGGAGTCCCGCTTCGGCCTTTTGCGATGCCGAAAACGTCACGGCAAATCTACAAACCGCGTTAAAATCCTCGCTCTCCACCACGCAGCTGGCCGTACTAAAAGAGTGCGCGAAGGCTCAGGCGCAAAACGTGAGCGTTTTTGAGATTTTTAGCACGCTAAAATCCGCCCGCAAAATCTCAAAAGATAGCGTTTACGGCGCGCTTAGCGAGCTGGAAAATATGAGCGCGGTTAGCCTAGTAGAAAAATTTAACGAACCAAATGCCGCGAAGAGGCTTTATTTTAATGACTTTGCGTTTAAAAGTGCGCTAAACCTAAAAAAGGACTTCGCTAAAAATTTTAACAACACGGTTTTTTGCGAGCTGGCCAAATTTAACGAGCAGATTTTTTACACTAAAGAGCTTGATTTTTTTCTGCCAAAAAGGAAACTTGCCATCATTTGCTCGCCGTTTAGCGATGCGGATTTGGTCTTTTTAAAATTTAAAAAACTGCACGCAAATTTAAAAAATTTAGGTATAAATAGGCTACAAGCAATCAGTGTGGCGAACTCCGGCGAGACGAGCATAGAGGGCATAAAATGCGAGGTCGCGCCGTTTTCGCGCTGGGCGCTGGGCATATAAGGAGCGGTTATGAGAGCGGTTGCGGCGATATTTTTAGCCTGCGTTTTGGCGCTAGGCTACGAGATCAGACACGAAAATGAGGGCAAAATTTATAAATTTGCGGGCGAAGCGGACGGGAGCAAATTTGAGCTCTACATCAGCGAGCTTGAAGTCGAGTTTGAAAATTTTAGCGACAAAGGCGCCATTTTACCGCCTAAATTTCAAGGGCACGCCTTTTTCGAGGGCGCTAGATACGACTTCAGTAAAGGCGGCATCGAAAAATCGGGCGCCGCTATAACGGCCGTAAGCGCGGTCACCGAGTGGCTAAATCTAAGCGTAAAAGCGGATAACGGCGAACTAGCGGGCAAATTAGCGATCAGAGGCAAGGCGCGAAAAGCCGTGCTAAAACTGGTCGCGAGCTATGATTTTACCGCGCTCTGGCTGCAAGAGACCAGGCAAGACGGGGTGCGCCTTGAGGCCGTCGCGAGCGACTTTTACGCGCCTAAATTTGCGCAAAATAACAAAAAATCTCTCGCCGCAAAACTTGAAAATTTTAAAACGACATGGCTCAAAGACCCATCAAAAAACGCCGCAAACGCGCTAAATAGCCTCGAGTATCAAAACGGCAAAATAAGAAGCGTCTGCGAACTCGGAGAGGGCGGGAAAATCTGCAAAACCGTCTGGCTAAAAAACCTAAAAAAGATAAATTTGGGCGACGTTTTTAAGGATTTAGACGACGCAAATTTAGCGGCGATATTCGCAAAAGAAAAGATAACTCCGAGCGAAAATTTTACGCTCTCGCCAAGCGGAATTACGTTTTTTGACAGTGCGACCGGCGGCAAAAACAGTGAAATTTCGCTACCGCTTGAGCCCATCAAAGAGCATTTAAAGCAAAATTTTGGGCTGTTTTAGGCAAATTTATCTATTGTCTTAGTATAATTTTATGGAAATATCTTAATCATTATCAAGGAGTAATTTATGGGCGCAAAAGTTATTATAGCTCTCCACGGGATAGCTAATTGCGGAAAATCTAGCGTTATCAAGGAGATTGATAAGATAATACAACAAACATACAGCGTAGAAATAAAAAAATACGCAGAACAAGGTTTTAAAGCCCCACAAGACAATAGAGATATTATAAAAATTTATGAGTTAACTCATAACGGAAAAAAATTACAAATAGGAATAGAAAGCCAGGGCGATCCCAATTCTCGAATTTTCAAAAGTCTACCTATTTTTAAAAAAATAAACTGCGACATAATAATCTGTGCAACTAGAAGTAGCGGTAAGACCTGTGACGCAGTTATGGATACTGGCTATGAAATTTTTTGGGTACAACAAAGCTCTGTAAGTACAAAAAACATTAAAACTTTAGATAATATTTTAACAAGCCTTATAGACACAAAGCAGAAAAAAATGGTCGATTTACTAAAATACATTTTTGATAACACCGTAAATAAGCTAACAGAGTAAACCCTAGAGCTAATATTTATTGCGGTAAGAGAATATGCTTATACTACAAAAACATTACAATGCTTTTAGAAGGAATTTGATTTTTACCAAAAGACAAAAAGCACACCGATGAAAAACAAATCCAACCCCCAAATCTGCGGTATCGACGAGGCGGGACGCGGCGCGCTAGCAGGCCCCATGGCGGTAGCTGCGTGCGTGCTAAAGTGCGAGATAGCGGGGCTAAACGACTCAAAAAAACTAACGGCTAAGCGGCGCGAGGAGCTGTTTAAAGAGATCGCGGAAAACTCGGAATTTCTCATCGCATATTTTTCAAACAAGCAAATCGACCGGCTAGGCCTTAGCGAGTGTCTCAGGCGCGCGCTGCGGCTGTTTAAGTCGCATTTTGCGGACTGCGAGTTGCTTTATGACGGCAACGCAAACTACGGCACGGGCGTAAAAACCATGGTCGGAGCTGACGGCAAAGTGGCACAAGTAAGCGCGGCCAGCATCCTAGCCAAAGTAAGCCGCGACGCGCTGATGCGTGCGTGGGACGGCGTTTACGAGGGATACGGCTTTGCCGCGCACAAAGGCTACGGCACGAAAGTCCATCTGAGCGCGATCGCCGCGCGCGGATACTGCGATATCCACCGCAAAAGCTTCGCGATAAAAGCAAGGCAAAATTCGCTTTTTGATTAAAATTTAGCGCTTAGACGCAAAATTTTCGTACGATTTTGATGCCGCTTTTACGCTCGTAGGCCGCTTATTCGGGCGCTTGCGCAAATTTATACCGCGCCTTGCATTGCGCCGCCGTTTTAAGACGAATACGCCCGAAATTTGGCAGGTTTTACCGACGCTTAAATTTTCACTCGCTAAAATACGCCCTAAATTTCAGGCGATCCGCAACGCAAAAAGCGCGCGGAAGCTTAAAGGAAAAAGATGAACGCTTTTATTTTCCCGGTTACCGCGCTACTTTGCGCCGCGCTAGGATACGCGCTGCCAGGCGTTTTCACGCCGCTAAAAACTCTCATAGTTCCGCTTTTAATAACGATAATGCTCGGAATGGGCATGACGCTTACGTTGCGCGATTTTGCGGACATTTTTAGCAAAAAGCGCGCGCTTATTCTGGGCGTCGCGCTGCAATTTATCGTCATGCCGCTGGCGGGGCTAGGTGTTTCTAGGTTATTAAATTTAAACGACGAACTCACCGCCGGCATGATGCTGGTAGGCACGAGTGCGGGCGGGACGGCGAGTAACGTCATCACCTATCTGGCTCGCGGGAACGTCGCGCTGTCGGTGAGTATGACGCTGTGCTCTACGCTGCTATCCATCGTATTGATGCCGCTGCTTACGTGGCTGTATATCGGGCAAAAAGTGCCGGTACCGGCGACTGACATGCTGATTGACCTCGTCAAAATCACGCTCGTACCGCTAGCCGTAGGCGTTAGTTTAAATACCTTCGCGCACCGCGCCGTAGCGCGCCTACAAAGCGCCCTGCCCGCCGTCTCGATCGGCGCTATCGTGCTAATTATCGCGATCGTCGTAGCGCTTAACCACACAAACGTCGAAAAGGTCGGGCTAACGGTCGTTTTTGCCGTTATGGCGCACAACGCGGCGGGGCTGATATGCGGATATCTAGGCGCTAGGGCGCTAGGGTTTGATGAGCGGATCGCGCGCACCATCAGCATCGAAGTCGGCATGCAAAACTCGGGGCTTAGCGTCGCGCTCGCGATTAAATACTTCTCCGGGCTTAGCGCGCTTCCGGGCGCTATTTTTAGCATCTGGCACAACGTCTCAGGCGCGCTACTGGCGGGATTTTGGGCGAGCAGAAGCCAAAAGCAGGAAAAAGAGCATAAAATATAGATAGAAATTTCGGGCGTTTTTAAAATTTTGCGCGTCGTAGGAAACGCCGTTTCTAAATTCGCTCTGTACGCTTGCCGTTTGCAAGCTAAGGCATCGCCGCGATTTGGCGGCAAAGCGCAATCGCAATTTTAAATTTAACAAGCTTTTTAACAAGGTGCCGTCGCAGAGCGATTTTTAAACAAGCTGGGCGATTTTTAAACAAACTGCGGCCGCTTTTACGAAGTTACCGCCAAATTTTAGCGTCTTTGGCCGCATGCGGTTGATTTGTCTAGCTCTAGTCTAACGCAACAAAAACTCGTCAAAACCCAGCAAAGCGTAGCGGCGTGCAAGTAAAAAACTAGCGCGCCTTACCAAAACGCCAAGCTACCGGCGACGGCAAAAACCGGTTTTGGTCTTTGCCTAAGCCGCGTATCGCCGAATGCATATTATTTACTCGCATATAAAATAAGCCGCTCAAATGCGATTTTCAGCCTAAAAACGCTAAATTTACGCCGCCTGCGTGCATTACCATTTAGCGAGCAAGCTTTAAAAATAGCTTAGGCAAATTTTGCCGTTTTAACGCAAAATGCTCAAAATTAAGTGATTTTTAAACATAAAGGCCTATTTAAATACATCTAAAAGCTGAAAAAGCGACTAAAACATAGATACGAAGGAAAACGAATACAACAAAATCTAAACGAAAAATACATTAAATTTTTGATCGACGATGAGGAAAAGTCAAAAATCCTAGCAAGCGCGCTAAACGTCCCTCAAGCCGAATTTGACGCGGTTTGGAGCTGGTTTTTGCTGCTTTTGCAGAGGCAAAGCAAGCTAGATATTTTTGGCGACGACGTCATCAAAGATCTGGCCTCGCGGTTAGAAACTCTCGCCGCAAGCCTTAGCCAAAGCGCGCAAAATTTCGTTTTAGCCAAGCTTATTTACTACAACAACATTATACAAAGCGGGCATTTGGATTCTGCGGTTTGCGGAATCATGAGCAAATTTTTATACGACGAGATAGAGCGGCGCATATCGGAAGCAAGCTTTTGCCTTGCCGAATTTACGGCGCTAACGCGGTACTTAAAGCACAATTTTTACGTCTCTCCAAACAGCTATTTGCTAGAAAACGCCCTAAAAATCGAAAAACAAAATAAAATTTTCGCGCATTGCATCATCAACAACAAGGAGTTTCACCACGATATAGCCGTATTTAAAAAGCTAGCCTGCGAGGTAAAAGACGGCGACGAAAGGGGCGTGCGGCTGTTTAAAAACTTTATCCCCAAAAACCGCCAAGGCTGCTATCTAGTCGTAAATAAAATCCTAAACGCCGCGTGTTTTGAAGGTAAATTTAGCCTGAGCGTCAAGGCTCTAAAATGGCTAGATAGCGCGCGGGGCGCGGCTGCGCCAAGCGGCTGGCAAAATAAATTTAACGAGCTAAAAGGCGAGCTGGGCGAAGAGGCGTTGGCCGCGGTTGCAGCCGAGATTTTAGGGCTGGACTCGCTTACGTATCATGATTTTGCTATATCTAGCTGGAGCGACGACGTCGTGAAACGCTTCGTAAAATCTGCCGAGTGGATACTCCAAATCGCGGGCGAGCAGCGACTGCGCACCTTATAAGTGCGGCCAAATTTAGGCGGTTTCGTTAAATTAGCAGGCGGCGGAGCGCTTGATTTGTTTTAGCCCGTTTAGCCTTTAAACCAAGCTTGCGTAAGCAAAGATTTGTAAATCGCGAGTATTTGAAAACGACGCACTCCGGAAATCAAATCAAAAAGCGTAGATGAAGCAAGGAATGCTAACGGCGCCGCGACCAAAAATAGCGCAAAATTTAACGATGAGAGCGGGCGATTTAGACGCGAAAATATAAATTTACGAGCAAGATACGGGTTTGCTTTCGGATAAATTTGCATAATGCCTCAAAGGCCTAATGCAAAAGCGATTTTCTTACACTCTTGATTTTTAACCGGGCGCTCTAGTTAAGAGCCTTTTGCGAGTTATCTAGGTTAGTTTGGGTTTGTTTCGCGATTAGGGTTTAAGGCTTTGCGGGACTAGGAAAATTTGCGCCGCAAACTTTAAATGCGAAAAAAGCGTCAAATTTGACGCTCCGCCCTACTCTATCCCGCCCAAAAGCGGCACGAAAAGGCACTCGTCAAGGGCTTTTTGCGTTATCTCGCCGCTAGAGTCTTTTGTAAATTTGACGATAAACTGCTTGCCGTTTTTTTCGATAGGGGCTACTAAAATGCCGCCGTTTTTTAGCTGGTTGAAAAGCGTCTGCGGCACCTGCTGCGCCGCTGCCGAGAGCAAAATGCGGTCGTAGGGCGCGTAGCTTTTCCAGCCGACGTTTCCGTCGTCGAATCTCACGTGGACGTTGCGTATTTCAAGCGCCTCGAAGCGTTTTTTGGCTTCGGTTGCTAGCTTTTCGATACGCTCGACGCTAAAAACCCTGTGCGCCAAACGTGACAAAATCGCCGCCTGATAACCGCTGCCGCAGCCGATCTCTAGGGCGTTATCGATGCCTTCGGCCTCAAGCGCTAGCGTCATCTTAGCTACCGTTAGAGGCGAGCTGATCCATTGATTGCCGCCGATGGGCTGAGCATCTAGGCTGTACGCGCGGTGCGCGACGGGAGCGAATATCTCGCGCGGAGTGTTACAAAGAGCCTTATAAAGCGGGGGCGTCAAAGTAAGCATATCGCTGATCTCATCGGCCATAGCAACGCATTTTGATTTTTCAAGAGCGGTCATAAAAGCCCCAAATTTCGTTTGGTTTCAAGGATCAAATTTGAGTCAAATTTGACCTCTTTTGCAAATTCGCCGTTTGGCAAAAACACGCCCGAAAACTCAAGTTCAAGCGAGCTTGCGGCTACGACGTAGCAGCTGTTAGCAAGCGCTAGAGCCTTGCAAAGAGCAAAATACGCATCATCGCGCGCCTTGCCCCACATCGCGGGCGCCAAAATGATATCGCAGCCCTTTAGCTGTGCCCAAAGCTTGGCAAATCTAAGCTCAAAGCAAATGAGAACGCCGATTTTTAGCCCTTTAAAATCAAACGGCTTTATCGCAGACTCGTCTCCGGCGGCAAAAATTTCGTGCTCTAAATTTGGGCGAAAAAGCTTTGATTTATTTTGCGTATAAAAGACGTTTTGGCTGTTTAGCAGGATAAATTCGTTGTAAATTTCGTTTTTTTGCGCCTGCGTGATTGAAATTTGCGCGAGTCCTTTGGCGCGGTTTAGACTCGTTAGATGCGTGAGTCCGAGGAATTTATCGGGACTTAGGGCTTCTTGGATCGCTTCAAAAAGTATAGCATCAAAGCTACCGATCGAGCCGCCGAGCATTGCTCGGTTTGCCCCGCTAAAAAATCCGTCGAAATCATATCCGCTCACGCACAGCTCGCTGGCTAAGATGACCGAATTCTCAGGCGCTGCGGCGATTTTTTCTAGTAGTTCGTCCTGTCTTTGCCGGCAAGTCGGCGTAGTTAGGACGATAGGGCATAAATTCGGACTAAAAGTCGTCAAAACTGATGCTTCCTTTGCTGTAATTCGTCACCTTTGCTTCAAAGAAATTTGACTTCTGGTCGTTAAATTTAGCAAAATCATCGACCCATTTGATCGGGTGAACGACGTTGTAGCGGCGTTTTAGCCCGATGGCGACTAGGCGCTGATCGATGAGGTAGCGGATGTATTGCTCGATGATGTCGTCGGTAAAGCCCATGATCTGGTTTTGCGTGATGTATTTGCCCCATTTGATCTCAAGCTCGCCCGCGCGCTCGAACATATCGTAAATTTTAGCCTCGGTTTCGGGCGTGAAAAGATCGGGACGCTCGGTGCGGACGCTGTTTATCATGTTTTGAAATAGCAGTAGATGCGTGATCTCGTCGCGTTGGATAAAGCGGATCATCTGCGCGCTGCCTAGCATCTTGCCGGCACGAGCCAGCGCATAAATCGCCGTAAAACCGCTATAAAAATAAATACCTTCTAAAATTTGATTTGCAACCATCGCAAGAAGTAGCTTTTCGTCCGTGACTTCGCCTGCAAGCTCTTCGTAAACACTTGAGATGTAGTCGTTTTTCTCGCGTAGCACTTCGTCGTGCTTTTCCATCTCGTAGATGAGATCGGTGTTGTCGCAGATGGCCTCGACCATGACGGCGTAGGATTTGGAGTGGTTGGCCTCCTCGTAGGCTTGGCGCGCTAGGCAGGCGTTGATCTCGGGCGCGGTGATGTACGGGTTGATGTTGTCGGCTAGGTTGTTTGTCTGGAAGCTATCCATCGAGATGAGCTGACTCCAAACTAGATCGTACATGCGCTTTTCGGCCTGCGTGAGGTTATAGGCGTAGTCGCGTACGTCGCCCGACGTGTCGACCTCTTTTGGAAACCACGTGTTAGCTTCCATCAGGTCCCAGAGCTTGAGCGCCCATTGGTATTTGGCTTTGGTGAAATTTAAGATGCCGTGCGGATTGCCGTTAAATACGCGGCGATCGGTCAAATTTTCGTTTGAGCTAGGATTGTAGATTCGTTTTCGGTTCATAATTTTTCTTTATTCGGTAAATTTTCGGGGCTGATTTTAGCTAAAAATATCTTAAAAGCAAGCTATTTGAGCGGGTTAAATTTGGCTTTTACGGTTACGGCTAAATTTAAAAGCCCGCGTTAAATTCGCGGGTTAAATTTAGCGTTTTAGCTCGATTGCGCGTTGGAGCATTTCGTTGCTAGTCGTTATGCTCTTGGCGTTAGCGTCGTAGGCCTTTTGCGTGACGATGACCTCCGTTAGCGCCTGGGCCAGATCGACGTTTGACTGCTCTAGCGTGCTGCTAGCCAGTTTGGCGCCGTAGATGCTTTTACCGCCCGCGTCTTTATAGAAAAAGGCCGCGCCGGAATTCGCGCTTTGCGAATAGGTATTATCGCCCATTTTTGCAAGGCCTTGCTCGTTTTGGAAGTGATAGAGCGCGACCTTGCCGACGGAGCGGACTTGACCGTTTGTAAACTGCGCCAAGATATTTCCAGAATCGTTGGTGTAATAATCCTTTAAAATCCCCTCATATACGCCGTTTTGGGCGACCGTGATACTTTTTGCTTGCGACGTACTGGTAATGCCCGAGTAAATTTGACCCGCAGCCGCAGGAGTACCGAAGTCTAGCTCGATTTGCGAGCCGTTATTATCTAGGGCACTTAAGGTAGAGCTAACAAGCCTGCCTTCGTGGTCGAAATTTAACTCTCCGTTAGCGTTTGAGATCGTTACGCCGCTCGCGTCTTTTACGGTTGCAGCCGCATCCCAAACCGTACCGTTAGTGCCCTGAGGTACGCGTTTTGTTAGCGTTAGTTCCAGGGTATTTTTCGTGCCGTCCGCATTTAAAAGCTCGGTTACGAATTTTTCCCGATTTGCCGCTTCTTTGGTCGTATTTATCTTAGCGGTCAAATTCGGCGCCGTCGTTAGATCAAAATCCCTCTCAAAGCTCCTGCTTATGCTCCAGTTGCCGTTTTCGTCGATCGGAGCGCTAAATTCAGCCGTTTTGCCGTTTGCGTCGGTTGCCGTTACGGTGATGAGATCGCCTTTTCTAGGGCGAGTTATATCGGCACCAGGCGTGACTCGTCCGCGTAAATTTATAGTTCTAGAAGCATTATCTATGTTACTCGTATAGGTTGCGGCGTCTACTGGCAGTGTAGCGGGCTCGGTTTTAAAAGAGGAGTCGAGATTGCCTTTAAAAGTCACCTTCGACGTCGGTTTAGTCGGCAGATACAAAAACTCCGGTAGGCGAATTTTGCCCTGAGAGCCGATATCGCCGACGTCAAGGTCGGTCGTATCAGCACTTAGCGTGTAGGCCTGCGTGACGGCGGCTCGTCCGTTTACTCTACCGAAAGCCTCTATCGCGCCCTGACTAGGAGCGACCTGTGTTAGCGTATTTTGCGTGCCTAGGACGTAGTTGCCTTGATTTGTTACGAGATATCTTTCTTTGTCTACGCCAAAGCTACCGGCGCGCGTGTAGTAGGTGCCTGAGCCGTTCGTTACGCCAAAAAACCCCTTGCCGCCTATCGCCATATCTAAGACGTTATCGGTTTTCATAAACGGGCCTTGCTTGTAAAAGCTAAGCGCCGTCGTCATGCCCGTGGCTCCGAGGCCGACTTGGTCTTGGGTCGGGTTGTTACCAGCAGCAAAGGACGTTTGGTAAAAAATGCTCTTAAATTCCGGTATCGAAGCGGTAAAGCCGACGTTATTTATATTGGCAATATTGTTCGCCCACACGTCCATACTAAACCCCTGGGTTCTGACGCCGCTAACGCCGTTATACAGGCTTCTTACCATCGTCCTATCCTTTTTTCGGCTCGGTAAATTCTTTTACTTTGTCGATACTGACGTATTGCCCGCCTACCTTTACTTGCGCGATACCGTCGATAAATTTGACGCCTTCTACGAGATAGTTTCCTACGCCGCCGTTTTTGACGTTGCCCGCCGCATCGGTGTAGCTGATCTCGACCGTGTATGAGCCGGCTCTGACATCGTTGCCCGCGCTATCCTTGCCGTCCCACTCGAAGGTATTGGCTCCGGCGCTAGCTTGGCCAAATTCCAGCTTTCTTACGAGTTTGCCGGTGCCGTCTTTGATATTTATCGTACCGCCTTTTGCCGCGCTTTCTAAAAATCCCGCAAATTTGACGCCCGAGCCTTCTTCTTTTACAACGCCGCTGTCGCCGATTTTAGCCATCTTGCCTAGCACTCCGACGGCGTACATATTAGTGCTATTTTTTAACTGATCGGCTAGCTTTTGCATCATTTTGTTCGTATTTTCTTGCATTTCAAGCGAAGCTAGCTGACTGGTTTGAGTTAGCATTTTTTCCGTATCCATCGGACTTGTCGGGTCTTGATACTGAAGCTCGGTTAAAAGAAGTTTCATAAAAGCGTCCTTGTCTAGCTGGGCGTTTGGATTGGTTCCTGCGGCCTTTTGTAGGGCGTCCGCCGATTTTTTAGCGGCTTGGTTGTTTACCGTGAAGTTATTGGTTTCTAGTCCGTTTGCCATCTTTTATCCTTTAAATTTTTATATCTCAAGCAAATTTGATTCCAAATTTACACATATCGTGGAACGACGAGCTCTAAACGAGGCGCGGACGGTTCGCTTTGCTCGGCGTCGTCGGAGCTAAATTTGGAGCCTTTGTAGCTCTTTTGCCCTTGCTCTTTTTTAGGCTGATTTTGATCGCTAAAGTTCATCTCAAGCTCGGTAAAACCCATGTTTACGAGACTGTTTTTAAACTCGGCCTGATTTTGTAAAAAGAGGTTCATCGTCTGCGTGTTGGAGCTAAAATTTATGTGCAGATTGTTGCCGCGATTTACCATCGTGATCTCGACCTCGCCCAAATTTAGCGGATTTAGCGTGATGTTAAAGCGCATAAACGGCGATTTGTAGGCTGCGACCTGCTCTTTTAAATTTGAGCTAAAGTTATCAAACGTCTCGCGCACGGCTTGGAAATTTCTAGTTTGCGCTTTGGCGTTTGAGATTACGTCTTTTACCATCGCGTTTAGCTCGCTATTTTCGCTACCTTCGCTTTGCGACTCGGTCAAAACCTCCTCCTCGGCGCTCTCGCGCTCCGGAAATAGCAAATTTTGCAAATTTATCTTTTTAGAGTCTTGTCTGAGTCCTGATTTTTCGCTTTTTGCAGCGGTTAAATTTAGCTCGCTTTCAGCCTTGAGGCTTGGCTTTTCGTCTTTTAAATTTACCTCTTTCTCGTCCTCGTTTTTTACCGCTTCTTTTATGATTTTGGAGTTTTGGGCCAAATTTTGCGTATCTTGCGCTTTTGTATTGGCGTCTTTGGGTTGAGCTTTATTTTGCTCTTCTTGTACGGCGGCTAGTAGCTTATTTAGCGTATCTTTTGGCTCGGGCTCGTTTGCGTTTATCGCCTCTTCGACCTTGTTTTTTAGCTCGCTAAATGCAAAATTTTTCTTAGGCGTTACGGGTTCAAAGAAATCTTTTTTCGCCAAACTCGGAAATTTCTCGCCCAGTTCGTCCGCCTGAGCTTGCGTTACTTCGATATTTTCCAGACCCAAATTTAGCTTGTTTGCGATCTCGATGAGCTCGTTTAGATTTTTAGCTCCCCTTAGCTCGTTTAGCGTCGTTTCGCTTGATAGCGCTTTGGCTAGGCGGTTTTCAAAATTTGGAAATTTGCTGATTTTCTCGCCACCGCTAAGCATCTCTAAAATTTGCAAAAGCTGCATAAAAGTAGCATTTTCAAACAAATTT
>CAUSIL010000001.1:0-26660 GCA_963531395.1 uncultured Campylobacter sp. | reverse complement strand
CGCTCATATGGCTCAGAGGTAGAGCACTTCCTTGGTAAGGAAGAGGTCGCGGGTTCAAGTCCCGCTATGAGCTCCATGGTTTTAGAGAAATTAGACATAAATTTGAGTTAAAAACAAATCATTACGGAGGAAGAGATGGCAAAAGAAAAATTTTCACGTAACAAGCCACACGTAAACATTGGCACTATCGGTCACGTTGACCATGGTAAAACAACATTAACAGCTGCGATTTCCGCTGTTCTTTCAAGAAAAGGTCTTGCAGAGTTAAAAGACTATGATAATATCGATAACGCTCCTGAAGAAAAAGAGCGCGGCATTACCATTGCTACTTCTCACATCGAGTATGAAACTGAAAATCGTCACTATGCGCATGTTGACTGCCCGGGTCACGCCGACTATGTTAAAAATATGATTACAGGTGCAGCGCAAATGGACGGTGCGATTCTAGTCGTATCTGCTGCTGACGGTCCGATGCCTCAAACTAGAGAGCACATTCTACTATCTCGCCAAGTAGGCGTTCCTTATATCGTTGTATTTATGAATAAGGCTGATATGGTTGACGATGCGGAGCTTCTTGAGCTAGTTGAGATGGAAATTCGTGAACTTCTAAATGAGTATGACTTCCCTGGTGACGATACTCCAATCGTAGCAGGTTCGGCTCTACAAGCTCTTAATGAGGCTAAGGCTGGAACAGACGGCGAATGGTCTGCAAAGGTTCTTGAGCTTATGGCTAGAGTTGATGAGTATATTCCAACTCCAGTACGCGCAACAGATAAAGATTTCTTGATGCCTATCGAGGACGTTTTCTCTATTTCCGGTCGCGGTACGGTTGTTACCGGTAGAATTGAAAAAGGCGTGGTAAAAGTAGGCGATACCATCGAAATTGTAGGTATTAGACCAACTCAAACTACTACAGTTACCGGCGTCGAGATGTTTAGAAAAGAGATGGATCAAGGTGAAGCAGGCGACAACGTAGGCGTTCTTCTAAGGGGTACAAAAAAAGAAGATGTTGAGCGCGGTATGGTTCTTTGCAAACCTAAATCAATTACTCCTCACACTAAATTTGAGGGCGAAGTTTATATTTTAACAAAAGAAGAAGGCGGACGTCATACTCCATTCTTTAACAACTATAGACCGCAGTTTTATGTAAGAACGACTGACGTTACAGGTTCTATCACTCTTCCGGAAGGAACAGAAATGGTTATGCCTGGTGACAACCTAAAGATAACTGTTGAGCTTATTGCGCCAGTTGCTCTTGAAGAGGGAACTCGCTTTGCGATCCGTGAAGGCGGTAGAACAGTAGGTTCAGGCGTTGTTTCTAAGATTCTAGCATAATTTATTTTTATATTTTTGGCGGAGTTTTTCTCCGCTTTTTTGAAGGGGATTTATGGCAAAAGGTAACAGAATAAAAGTTGGTCTTAAATGTTCTGAATCAGGTGATATAAATTATACTACAGTAAAAAACAGTAAAACCACAACCGAAAAATTGGAACTAAAAAAATATTGTCCAAGACTAAAAAAACATACTGTTCATAAAGAAGTAAAATTAAAGAGCTAAGGCTTTTAGGGCAATAGCTCCAACGGTAGAGCGCTGGATTCCAAATCCAATGGTTGGGGGTTCGAATCCCTCTTGCCCTGCCATGAAAAGGTTGAAAATGGAAAAAATAATAAGCTATATTAAGCTTTCTCGTGCGGAGATTGAAAAGGTAATTTTTCCACTCAAAGAGCAAATTAGGAATGCTTTTATAACGGTTTTTGCTGTAGTAGCTATTGTCTCACTTTTTTTAGCTCTTGTTGATGTCATTATGTCTTTTTCTGTTTCAAAACTTATTTAAGGTTGAATGTATGGCACATAAATGGTATGCAATTCAAACTTATGCCGGTAGCGAAATGAGTGTAAAAAGAGCTATTGAAAATTTGGTTAGAGATAATCACATTGAAGAACAACTAAAAGAAATTATAGTTCCTACTGAAGACGTAATAGAAATAAAAAATGGTAAGAAAAAAATAAATGAGAGAAGTCTTTATCCTGGATATGCTTTTGCGTATCTTGATTTAGATACTGCTCTTTGGCATAAGATACAATCTCTTCCTAAAGTAGGTAGATTTATAGGTGAGGCTAAAAAGCCTACGCCTTTGAGCGAAAAAGACATTAATTTAATTTTGGAAAAGGTTCAAAAACGTGCTGCTCCTAAGCCAAAGATTTTCTTTGATAATGGAGAAAACGTTCGTATTACCGAGGGACCTTTCGCAAATTTTACCGGAATAGTAGAAGAGTACGATATGATACACGGCAAGTTAAAGTTGAATGTTTCAATATTTGGTAGAAGTACTCCAGTTGAAATTTTGTATTCACAAGTTGAGAAGATAGTATAAGGAGAAGTTTATGGCTAAAAAGGTTGTAGGCGAAATTAAATTACATATTGCTGCTGCAAAAGCAAATCCAAGTCCTCCAGTAGGTCCGGCTCTTGGTCAGCAGGGTGTGAATATTATGGAATTTTGCAAAGCTTTTAATGAAAGAACTAAGGATATGGCTGGATTTAGAGTACCGGTCGTTATTACAGTATATGCAGACAAAAGTTTTACTTTTATCACAAAACAGCCACCTGCAACGGACCTAATCAAAAAAGCTGCAGGCATAGAAAAAGGTTCGGATAATCCGTTAAAAAATAAAGTAGCTAAGCTCACAAAAGCTCAGGTACTTGAAATTGTTGAGAAAAAAATTGCCGACTTAAATACTAAAGATAGAGAGCAAGCAGCTAAAATTATTGCTGGTTCGGCTCGTTCAATAGGTATTACGGTAGTAGATTAATCCTTTTACCACATAAGGGTTTTGTTGAAGTTAAATTTATGGCATGCGCTAATATCTAATTTAGCACGTGTATTTTAAATTTAGCAATGTGGAAGCATAAAAATTGTAAATGCGGAGAAATCAATGTCAAAAAAAACTACAAAAAGATTTAGTAAGCTGCTTGAAAAAGTTGATTCTACTAAAAATTATTCTTTAGCTGAGGCTATTGATACTATAAAACAACTAAAAAGCGCAAAATTTGACGAAACCGTTGAAATTGCTTTGAAACTTAATGTTGATCCAAGACATGCAGATCAAATGGTTAGAGGCTCGGTTGTGCTTCCTGCTGGAACCGGTAAAACCGTTCGCGTAGCTGTTATAGCAAAAGATGCAAAAGCTGACGAAGCAAAAGCTGCTGGCGCCGATATAGTTGGTAGCGATGAACTTGTTGAAGATATCCAAAAAGGAATTATGAATTTTGATGTTCTTATTGCTACTCCAAATTTAATGGGACTAGTAGGTAAAGTAGGACGAATTTTGGGACCAAAAGGTCTTATGCCAAATCCAAAAACAGGTACCGTTACTATGGATGTTGCCCAAGCGGTTAATAATGCAAAAAGCGGTCAAGTTAATTTCCGCGTAGATAAGCAAGGAAACATACATGCTGGTCTCGGTAAAGTTAGCTTTTCAAAAGAGCAACTAAACGACAATATTTCAACCCTTATTAAGGCGGTAAATAGACAAAAACCTGCGGCAGCAAAAGGTAGATATATTAAGAGCGCCGCTTTATCATTAACTATGAGCCCTTCTGTTCTACTTGAGACTCAAGAGCTTATGGATCTACGCTAATTTTAGCTAATAAATTTTATCTTAGATTGGAGATAGCAGAGGCCTTTGCTTAATCGTGCTTTTATGCCGCTCTGCTTGAAATCGCTAGTCGGAAAGGAGAAAAACTAGATGACGAGAAACGAAAAATCTGAAATAATCAGTAAACTTGAAGCCGAATTTAAAGAAAATGAAGCGATTATAGTTTGCGATTATCGCGGTCTTAGCACTAAAAAGCTAGAGGCTTTGAGAGATGCGGCTAGAGTTTTAAACGTAAAGGTTCAAATCGTAAAAAATACTCTTGCAAATATCGCTCTTAATAATATCGGAAAGTCCGGTATGGTCTTGAAAGATACTAATATCTTTATCTGGGGCGATCAGCTTTCAGCTACTAAAGTTGCGGCTAAATTTGAAGAAACAAATAGCGAACTATTCAAAATCAAGACCGCTCATATCGATGGCGAAGTTGCAAGCGTCGAGAAAGTCAAGGCTCTATCTAAGATGCCTAGCCGTGATGAGTTGCTTGCGATGCTTTTGCAAGTTTGGAATGCGCCTATCCAAAATTTCACTATTGGACTAAATGCGCTTAAAGAGAAAAAAGAAAAATCAGCATAAAAGGATAAGAAATGGCAATTACTAAAGAGGACGTATTAGAATTTATCTCTAATCTTTCAGTATTAGAGCTAAGCGAATTAGTAAAAGAATTTGAAGAGAAATTCGGCGTAAGCGCTGCTCCGGTAATGGTAGCAGGCGGCGCAGCAGCAGGCGGCGCAGCAGATGCAGCTGAGGAGAAAACAGAATTTAACGTTGTTCTAGTTGACGGCGGCGACAAGAAAATCAACGTTATTAAAGTCGTTCGCGCTCTTACCGGCCTTGGTCTTAAAGAGGCTAAAGATGCAGTCGAGCAAACTCCTTCCGTTATTAAAGAAGGCATTAGCAAGGATGAGGCTGAAGCAGCTAAAAAAGAGCTTGAGGAAGCCGGCGCTAAAGTCGAACTTAAATAATTTCACTTATTTTTACAGAGGAGGCAAGGCCTCCTTATTTAATTTTTATAAAGATGCCGCAGACGTGCGGTTATTTACTTTCTTTCAACTTATACCAATGAGGTAGAATATGCTAAATAGTTTATACTCAGGAAATCGTCTTAGGGTTGATTTTTCAAATGTCGCCAAAGAGATCGATGTTCCTAACCTGCTACAATTACAAAAAAAGAGTTTTGACCAGTTTTTAAACGTAGATAAAAATCAAGGCGAAAGCGGTATAGAAAAAGTTTTCAAATCGATATTTCCTATACATGATCCGCAAAACCGCTTAAGCTTGGAATACGTAAGCTCTGAAATCGGAAAACCAAAATATACGATCAGAGAGTGCATGGAGCGAGGGCTTACTTATTCTGTAAATTTAAAAATGAAAGTAAGGCTGATCGTTCACGAAAGAGATGAAAAAACAGGCGAGAAGATCGGCATAAAAGATATAAAAGAGCAAGAAATTTTTGTTCGCGAAATTCCTTTGATGACGGATAGAATTTCATTTATTATTAACGGCGTCGAACGCGTCGTAGTTAATCAACTTCACAGAAGTCCCGGCGTTATTTTTAAAGAAGAAGAAAGTCCGACTGTCGTAAATAAACTAATTTATACCGCTCAGATTATCCCGGATCGCGGTAGTTGGCTATATTTCGAGTATGACACCAAAGACGTACTCTACGTTCGCATAAATAAGCGTAGAAAAGTACCGGTAACCATATTATTTAGAGCGCTTGGATATAAAAAGCAAGATATCATTAAACTATTTTATCCGATTCAAACTTTAACGATAAAAAATAATAAATTTTTGACCCCATTTAATCCTGACGACTATCAAGGCAGGGTCGAATACGATATCAAAGACGAAGAGGGCAACGTTTTACACGAGGCCGGCAAAAGACTAACTAAGAAAAAGGCCGATAAGATTATCGCCGACGGCGTCAAATTCGTCGAATATCCGACTGAAATATTGGTAAATAGATTTTTAGCTCACCCGGTTATCGACAAAAATAGCGGCGAGGTGCTTTATGATACTCTTGCGCAGCTTGATGAAAATAAATTGGTTAAAATTTTAGCCGATCAAGAGAGCATCGAGATAGCAAACGACCTGGCAGCAGGCGTGGACGACGCGATCATAAATTCGTTTATCGCCGATAACGAGACGCTAAAACTACTACGTCAAACCGAAAACGTCGATGACGAAAACGATCTTGCGGCGATTAGAATTTATAAAGTCATGCGTCCTGGCGAGCCGGTAGTTAAAGATGCCGCTCGCGCTTTCGTAAACGATCTGTTCTTTAATCCTGAAAGATACGACTTGACGGGCGTCGGTCGTATGAAAATGAACCACAAGCTAGCACTTGAAGTCCCTGAGTACGTAACAGTTTTGACCAATGAAGACATTATAAAAACGGCAAAATATTTAATAAAGGTCAAAAACGGACAAGGGCATATCGACGACCGCGATCACCTCGGCAACCGCCGTATCCGCTCTATCGGCGAGCTTTTGGCAAACGAGCTTCATCTAGGCTTTGTAAAAATGCAAAAGGCTATCAGGGATAAATTTACGACGTTAAGCAACATCGAAGAGATTATGCCTTACGATCTGGTTAATCCAAAAATGATAACAACGACGATAATGGAATTTTTCACTGGTGGCCAGTTGAGCCAGTTCATGGATCAAACCAACCCACTTAGCGAAGTTACGCATAAACGCAGACTTTCAGCGCTTGGCGAAGGCGGTCTCGTAAAAGATAGAGCCGGCTTTGAGGTGCGAGACGTTCATCCGACTCACTACGGCAGAATTTGTCCGGTAGAGACTCCGGAGGGCCAAAACATCGGCCTTATCAACACGCTTTCGACTTACGCAAAGGTAAATAATCTAGGCTTCGTCGAGGCGCCGTATAAAAAGGTCGTAGACGGTAAGGTAACCGATGAGATCGTTTATCTAACGGCGACCCAGGAGGAAAATTTAGTTATCGCCCCCGCTTCTACTACGCTTGATGAAAGCGGCTATATAGTAGAGGATTTGATCGAAGCTAGACAAGACGGTGAGATGATACTAGCTAAGCGCGAGGACGTTAAACTCATCGACCTTTGCTCCGGCATGATAGCCGGCGTGGCGGCGTCGCTTATTCCGTTTTTGGAGCACGATGACGCAAACCGCGCCCTAATGGGATCAAACATGCAACGCCAAGCGGTACCGCTACTTCGCTCATCCGCTCCTATCGTAGGTACGGGTATGGAGAGTACCGTGGCTCGCGACGCATGGGAAGCTATCAAGGCTAGACGCGCTGGCATAGTTGAAAAGGTGGATAATAAAAATATCTTTATCCTCGGTGAAGACGAGGCTGGTCCGTATATCGATCACTACTCTATGGAGAAAAATTTAAGAACCAACCAAAACACGACATTCTCCCAACACCCTATCGTTAAAAAAGGCGAAAGCGTAGCGGCCGGGCAGATCATCGCCGACGGTCCGTCTATGGAGCGCGGCGAGCTAGCTATCGGTAAAAACGCTCTTATAGCTTTTATGCCATGGAATGGTTACAACTATGAGGACGCGATCGTAATCAGCGAAAAAATGATCCGAGAGGATGCATTTACGAGCGTGCACATTTACGAAAAAGAGATCGAGGCGCGTGAGCTAAAAGACGGCGTTGAGGAGATCACTAAAGATATCCCGAATATCAAAGAAGAAGATTTACTTCACCTAGATGATAGCGGTATAATAAAAATCGGCACGCAAGTAAAACCCGGCATGATCCTAGTCGGTAAGGTTTCACCAAAAGGCGAGGTTAAGCCTACGCCTGAGGAACGTTTGCTTCGCGCGATTTTTGGAGAAAAAGCCGGCCATGTGGTAAATAAATCCCTTTATGCGACAGCATCTATGGAAGGCGTCGTCGTAGATGTTAAAATTTTTACTAAAAAAGGCCACGAAAAAGATAATCGCTCAAATAAAGTTTATGAGGAAGAAAAAGCGGCTTTTGAAAAAGAACACCACGATAGGCTCTTGATGCTAGACCGCGAAGAGATGCTAAAAGTGGGCGCTCTGCTTTGTAAAACGCCTTTAAGCTCTGCTCAAACTATCGGTAAAAAAACCTATAAAAAAGGCGAGAAGATCGATAAAGAGGAGTTTGAAAATATCAACCGCTTTACGCTAAGCGCGATCGTTAAGGGTTTTTCAAAAGACGTTCAAAAATCATACGACGACATAAAAAATCATTTCCAAAACGAGAAGAAAAAGCTCAAAGAAGAGCATGACGCGAAGATGGAAATTTTAGAAAAAGACGACATATTGCCAAGCGGCGTAGTTAAACTCGTCAAAGTCTACATCGCGACCAAGCGCAAGCTAAAAGTGGGCGATAAGATGGCGGGCCGCCACGGAAACAAAGGTATCGTCTCAAACATCGTCCCAGAAGTCGATATGCCGTATCTGCCGAGCGGCCAGCCGGTCGATATCGTATTAAACCCGCTGGGCGTTCCTAGCCGTATGAATATCGGCCAAATTTTAGAAAGCCACTTGGGTCTCGTCGGCTACCGCTTGGGCGAGCAGATAAATCAAATTTTCCAAGAGAAAAAAGGCGAGTGGGTAAAAGAATTACGAGCTAAAATGATCGAAATAGCCTCTACGTCTAAATTTATGGATGCTAAAAAGACTCTAGGAAAAATGAGCGATGAGCAGCTTTTGGATTACGCTAGAGACTGGGCTAACGGCGTCAAATTTGCCACGCCTATATTTGAGGGCGTTAGAGTCGATGAGCTTATGAAACTATTTGAGCTGGCTAAGATCGATATGGACGGCAAGACCGAGCTTTACGACGGACGCACGGGCTCAAAGATCAAAGAGCGCGTAAACGTCGGATGTATGTATATGCTAAAGCTTCACCACCTAGTCGACGAAAAAGTCCACGCTAGAAGTACGGGACCATACAGCCTTGTTACTCAGCAGCCAGTCGGCGGTAAGGCGCTATTTGGTGGACAAAGATTTGGAGAGATGGAGGTTTGGGCGCTTGAGGCATACGGCGCGGCTCATACGCTTCGCGAGATGCTAACGGTCAAATCAGACGATGTCGAGGGACGCTTGTCTGCGTATAAAGCCCTAACCAGAGGCGAGAATGTGCCTGAAACCGGTATTCCTGAGACATTTTTCGTTCTAACAAACGAGCTAAAATCATTGGCGCTTGATGTCGAGATATACGATGAGGATGAAAATAATGAGTGAGTTAAAACCTATTGAGATAAAAGAAGAACGCAGACCGCGCGATTTTGAAGCATTTCAGCTTCGTTTGGCTAGCCCTGAGAGGATAAAGTCATGGAGCCACGGCGAGGTCAAAAAACCCGAAACCATAAACTACCGTACGCTAAAACCTGAGCGCGACGGTCTATTTTGCGCTAAAATTTTCGGTCCGATACGTGACTACGAGTGCCTTTGCGGTAAGTATAAAAAAATGCGCTACAAAGGCATCAAGTGCGAAAAATGCGGCGTCGAGGTAACTAGCTCAAAGGTGCGCCGCTCTAGAATGGGCCACATCGAGCTCGTAACTCCGGTTGCGCATATTTGGTATGTAAATTCGCTTCCTAGCCGCATAGGAACGCTGCTTGGTATAAAGATGAAAGACCTTGAGCGCGTACTTTACTATGAGGCATATATCGTCGAGAGCGTAGGCGACGCATTTTACGATACCGAAAATAGCAAAAAAGTAGAAATTTTCGACGTTTTAAACGAAGAGCAGTATGTCTCCTTGGCTTCTCGCTTTGAAGAGAGCGGATTTAGAGCTAGAATGGGCGGCGAAGTTATCCGCGACTTGCTAGCAAATATCGATTTAGTCGAGCTTTTAAACACCCTAAAAGACGAGATCAGTGCGACAAATTCGGAAGCCAAGAAAAAAACCATAGTAAAAAGACTAAAAGTCGTCGAGAGCTTTTTAAATTCCGGCAACCGTCCTGAGTGGATGATGATTACGAATTTACCGGTCCTTCCGCCGGATCTTCGTCCGCTAGTTAGCCTTGACGGCGGTAAATTTGCGGTTTCCGATGTAAACGACCTATATCGCCGCGTTATAAATAGAAACGCGCGCCTAAAACGCCTTATGGAGCTTGATGCGCCTGAGATTATTATAAGAAACGAAAAGCGTATGCTTCAAGAATCCGTGGATGCGCTATTTGACAACGGACGACGCGCAAATGCCGTAAAAGGCGCAAATAAACGCCCTCTAAAATCGCTTTCTGAAATCATTAAAGGTAAGCAAGGCCGCTTCCGTCAAAATTTGCTCGGTAAGCGCGTCGACTTTTCGGGTCGTTCCGTTATCGTCGTCGGACCAAAACTACGCATGGATCAGTGCGGATTACCGAAAAGAATGGCTCTTGAGCTGTTTAAGCCGCATTTGCTAGCTCGCCTCGAGGAGAAGGGCTACGCCACGACCGTAAAACAAGCTAAAAAGATGATAGAGGATAAGACGAACGAGGTTTGGGAGTGCCTAGAGGAGGTCGTTAAAGATCACCCGGTTATGCTAAACCGCGCTCCGACGCTTCACAAACTATCTATCCAGGCATTTCACCCGGTACTCGTCGAGGGCAAGGCTATTCAGCTACATCCGCTAGTTTGCGCCGCATTTAACGCGGACTTCGACGGCGACCAGATGGCTGTTCACGTGCCGCTATCCCAGGAAGCTATCGCCGAGTGCAAAATTTTGATGCTTAGCTCGATGAATATCTTGCTTCCTGCAAGCGGCAAGGCTATCACCGTTCCTAGCCAGGACATGGTTTTGGGAATTTACTACCTAAGCCTAGAAAAGACCGACAGCAAGGGCGCTAATAAAATTTTCGCATCCGTAGACGAAGTAATGATCGCCGAGGAGGCACACTGCCTAGAGGTGCACTCGAAAATCAAAACGATGATTGGCGGCAAGACGCTATTTACGACTGCGGGTCGCTTGATCATCCGCTCGATTCTGCCCGATTTTGTTCCTGAAAATATGTGGAACAGAGTTATGAAGAAAAAAGATATCGCAAATTTGGTCGATTACGTCTATAAAAACGGTGGTCTTGAGGTAACGGCGGGATTTTTGGATAAGCTTAAAAATTTGGGCTTCCGTTATGCGACCAAGGCCGGTATCTCGATTTCTATCGCCGATATCATCGTGCCTGATAGCAAGCAAAAATATATCAACGAAGCCAAGAAAAAAGTCCGCGAGATACAAAATCAATACGGCGCGGGCTTGCTAACGGACTCCGAGAGATATAATAAAATCATCGACATCTGGACGGATACGAACAACGTCGTCGCAGGCGAGATGATGAAGCTCATCCAGGGGGATAAGGGTGGATTTAACTCTATTTATATGATGGCTGATAGCGGTGCGAGAGGCTCTGCGGCGCAAATTCGCCAGCTAGCCGGTATGCGCGGTCTTATGGCGAAGCCTGACGGCTCGATCATCGAGACGCCGATCATATCAAATTTCCGCGAAGGTCTAAACGTTCTTGAGTACTTTAACTCAACCCACGGCGCTAGAAAAGGTCTAGCAGATACCGCGCTAAAAACGGCAAATGCCGGATATCTAACCAGAAAGCTAATCGACGTCGCGCAAAACGTAAAAGTCACTATGCACGACTGCGGTACGCACGAGGGCGTCGAGATCACCGAGATCACCGACAACGGCGAGCTTATCGAGAGCTTGGAAGAAAGAATTTTAGGCCGCGTGCTAGCTGATGATGTGATTGATCCGATAGCAAACGAAGTGCTATTTAGCGAAGGTACGCTAATAGACGAAGAAAAAGCTAAAGCCATAACCGAAGCGGGTATAAAATCGGTAAGTATCAGAACGCCGATAACTTGCAAAGCCGCAAAAGGCGTTTGTGCTAAATGCTACGGCGTGAATTTGGGCGAAGGAAAGCTGGTAAAACCGGGCGAAGCCGTCGGTATCATCTCGGCCCAGTCTATCGGCGAGCCGGGTACTCAGCTAACGCTAAGAACCTTCCATATCGGCGGTACGGCATCGACCGAGCAGCAAGACTACCAAGTCGTCGCGCAAAAAGAAGGCTTTATAAGGTACTACAATCTAAACGTTTACGAAAACGGCGGCAAGAGAATCGTAGCAAATCGCAGAAACTCAGCCGTCTTACTCGTCGAGCCTAAGATCAAAGCTCCTTTTGACGGAAAGATCGAGATCGAGATCGCTCACGAGGACGTAAACATCATCGTAAAAGGTAAAAAAGAAGAGGTTAAGTACACTCTACGAAGGGGCGATCTGGCGAAACCTAACGAGCTAGCAGGCGTTAGCGGCAAGGTTGAGGGTAAAATTTACATCCCTTATGCTAACGGCGATGCAGTCAAAGAAAACGAAAGTATCGCCGAAGTCATAAAAGAGGGCTGGAACGTGCCTAATCGTATCCCGTTTGCCAGCGAGATAAAGGTCGAAGACGGAGAGCCGATCGCTAAGAAAGTCGTTGCGGGCGCAAACGGCGTGCTTAAATTTTATATCCTAAAAGGCGATTATTTAGAGCGCTTAAGAAATATCAAAAAAGGTCACGTCGTAACCGAAAAAGGGCTATTCGTCGTGGTTGCCGACGAGGATGACAGAGAGGCGGTTCGCTACTATATCCCGCGAAACTCTATCATCAAAGCAAACGATAGTGACACCGTGGATAGCAAAGCGGTCATATCTGAGCCTGAAAACCATGAAAAAACCGTCATAGCCGAGTGGGATCCGTACTCTACGCCGATCATCGCCGAGGCTGCGGGCAGAGTATCGTACGAGGATATAGAGCCTGGATACAGCGCCGCCGAGCAGTATGACGAGGCGACCGGTCAGAGCCGTTTGGTTATAAACGAGTATCTGCCTTCCGGCATCAAGCCTACTATCGTGATTAGCACGGACGAAGGTAAGATGATCCGCTATCAACTAGAGCCTAAAACGGCGATATTCGTAACGGACGGCGCTACGGTAGCGCAGGCCGATATCCTAGCTAAGACGCCTAAGGCCGTAGCTAAGTCAAAAGACATCACGGGCGGTTTGCCGCGAGTCTCCGAGCTATTTGAGGCAAGGCGCCCGAAAAATACGGCTATCATCGCTGAAATAGACGGTACCGTAAGATTCGAAAAGCCGCTTCGATCTAAAGAACGCATCGTTATCCACGCCGACGACGGTGCTACGTCGGAGTATCTGATAGATAAAACTCGTCAAATTCAGGTTCGCGACGGCGAATTTATCCACGCCGGCGAGAAACTAACCGACGGGCTAATATCAAGCCACGACGTTTTGAGAATTTTGGGTGAGAAGGCACTGCATTATTATTTGATCAGCGAAATTCAGCAAGTTTACCGCTCTCAAGGCGTCGCGATCGCCGATAAGCACATCGAGATCATCGTTTCTCAGATGCTTCGTCAGGTTAAGATAGTAGATAGCGGCGATACGAATTTCATTACCGGCGACATGATATCTCGAACGAGATTTAAGGAAGAAAACGAGCGCATAATGCGAATGGGCGGTAATCCTGCGATCGCCGAGCCTATTTTGCTAGGCGTTACGCGCGCTGCTATCGGAAGCGATAGCGTGATCTCGGCCGCATCGTTCCAAGAGACGACTAAGGTTCTAACCGAGGCTTCGATCGCAGCTAAGATCGATCACCTTGAGGATCTAAAAGAAAACGTTATTCTAGGACGCATGATCCCTGTTGGAACGGGTCTTTATCAAGATCAAAAGATCAAGCTAAAACAAAACTAAAATTTAACTCTGCAAGCCTCGCCAAATTCGGCGGGGCTTAAATTTACCTCGTTTTAAAGCTAGCTGGATAAAATCAATCCTTTAAATTTGAAATTTCAAAAAATTCGACTAGGATCGGCGCATTGCTTGCTATCGGTACTAGCCTAACGATAATGTACGCCTATTGCGGACTCGGAAATTTACTAGAGCTTATAAACGTCGGCGGCTTTAGGGTCGAAATTTTATATCTTTACATCGCTTTATCGCTTTGCGTTATCTTTAGCGGAAGCGGAAGGTACGCGATTAGAAAAGATTAGCGTGATAAAATTTGACGCTAAAGATGAAATTTACCTTATATTAAGCCAAATTTAAATAAAATCAAGTCTTTTTAATAAATTTAGTCGAAAGGAATTACTGTGCCAACCATTAATCAATTGGTCAGAAAAGAGCGCAAGAAAGTGACTTTTAAGTCAAAATCTCCGGCGCTAAAAGAGTGTCCTCAAAGAAGAGGAGTTTGCACTAGGGTCTATACTACGACTCCTAAAAAACCAAACTCGGCTTTGAGAAAAGTTGCCAAAGTTAGGCTTACAAGCGGTTTTGAAGTGATCAGCTATATCGGCGGCGAAGGCCACAATCTACAAGAACACAGCATCGTACTAGTGCGCGGCGGCCGTGTTAAGGACTTACCGGGCGTTAAATACCACATCGTACGCGGCGCTCTTGATACAGCAGGCGTTGCGAAAAGAACAGTTTCTCGCTCAAAATACGGCGCTAAACGTCCAAAACCTGGTCAAGCAGCAGCCGCAGCGGGTAAAAAGAAATAAAAATTTAGGTTCGCAGACCATGCTATTAGCGGCATAGGTTTGAGTAAAATTTATAAAATTTGAAGGAATAATCAAATGAGAAGAAGAAAAGCTCCCGTCAGGGAAGTAATGCCGGATCCAATTTACGGCAATAAGGTAATCACTAAATTTATTAACTCTCTTATGTACGACGGCAAAAAAAGCGTCGCTACCGAGATCATGTACGGCGCTATCAAAGCTATCGAGAAAAAAAGCGGCGACGTAAAAGGTATAGACGTATTTAACGATGCTATCGAAAACATCAAGCCTCTTATGGAGGTTAAATCTCGTCGCGTCGGCGGCGCTACCTACCAAGTACCGGTAGAGGTTCGCCCGGCTCGCCAACAAGCTCTTGCTATCCGCTGGATCATCGGTTTTGCTAGAAAAAGAAGCGAAAGAACCATGATCGATAAGCTAGCTAACGAGCTGCTTGATGCAGCAAATTCAAAAGGCGCGTCTTTCAAGAAGAAGGAAGACACCTACAAAATGGCAGAAGCTAACAAAGCGTTTGCTCACTACCGCTGGTAAGAGGAGGCTGGTATGGCAGATAGAAAAACCCCTTTACATATGGTTAGAAACATCGGTATCGCTGCTCACATCGATGCTGGTAAAACTACGACCAGCGAAAGAATTTTGTTCTTTACGGGTATGAGCCACAAGATCGGTGAGGTTCACGACGGTGCTGCTACGATGGACTGGATGGAGCAAGAAAAAGAGCGCGGCATTACGATTACGTCTGCGGCGACCACTTGCTTTTGGAAAGATCACCAGATAAATTTGATCGACACTCCGGGCCACGTCGACTTTACTATCGAAGTCGAGCGTTCTATGCGCGTTCTTGACGGTGCTGTTTCGGTATTTTGCTCAGTCGGCGGCGTACAGCCTCAGTCTGAGACCGTTTGGAGACAGGCAAATAAATATCACGTCCCAAGAATCGTTTTTGTAAATAAAATGGACAGAATCGGCGCAAATTTTTATAACGTCGAGTCTCAAATCAGAAACCGCCTAAAAGCAAATCCGGTGCCTATTCAAATTCCTATCGGCGCAGAGGATAACTTTAGAGGCGTGGTCGATCTTGTTAAGATGAAAGCTTATGTCTGGGAAGACGACAAGAAACCGACCGACTATAAAGAGATAGAGGTCCCGGCGGAAGTAAAAGAAAAAGCAGAAGAGTACCGCACTAAGTTAATTGAAGCAGTTTCTGAAACCGACGATAGCTTGATGGAGAAATTTTTCTCAGGCGAGGAGCTGAGCGAAGAAGAGATCAAAAAAGGTATCAAAGCGGGCTGCTTAAGAATGACTATAACTCCGATGCTTTGCGGAACGGCATTTAAAAATAAAGGCATCCAGCCGTTACTTGACGCGGTCGTAGCATATTTACCTGCACCTGATGAGATCGAGGCGATTAAGGGCGTTTATGAAGACGGTAGCGAAGTAACGGTAGAAAGCACCGATAACGGCGAATTTGCAGCTCTTGCGTTTAAGATCATGACCGACCCGTTCGTCGGACAGCTTACCTTTATCCGCGTTTATCGCGGTAGCCTTGAGAGCGGTAGCTATGCTTACAATACCGTTCAGGATAATAAAGAAAGAATCGGTCGCTTGCTAAAAATGCACTCAAACAAACGCGAGGAAATTTCGATTCTTCACGCGGGCGAGATCGGCGCGGTCGTAGGTCTAAAAAATACCCTAACCGGCGATACGCTTGCAAGCGAAAAAGACAAGGTTATCCTTGAGAAGATGGACTTCCCTGAGCCGGTTATCAGCGTTGCCGTCGAGCCAAAAACCAAAGCCGACCAAGAAAAAATGGCTATCGCACTTCAAAAGCTAGCTCAAGAAGACCCAAGCTTTAGAGTGGGTACCGATGAAGAAAGCGGTCAAACCATCATCAGCGGTATGGGCGAGCTTCATCTTGAGATCATCGTAGATAGAATGCTACGCGAATTTAAAGTCGATGCCGAAGTGGGTCAACCGCAAGTCGCATACCGCGAGACTATCCGCAAAACAGTAGAGCAAGAGTATAAATATGCTAAACAATCAGGAGGTCGCGGTCAGTACGGACACGTATTCTTGCGCCTTGAGCCGCTACCTGCGGCTAGCGGATTTGAGTTCGTTAACGATATTAAAGGCGGCGTAGTTCCTAAAGAGTATATCCCGGCGGTTGAAAAAGGCTGCAAAGAGGCGCTACAAAGCGGCGTACTTGCCGGCTATCCGGTTGAGGACGTTAAGGTTACCCTATTTGACGGTAGCTACCACGAAGTTGACTCGTCTGAAATGGCATTTAAACTAGCTGCTTCTATGGGTTTCAAAGAGGGCGCTAGAAAAGCGGGTGCGGTTATCCTTGAACCTATGATGAAGGTTGAGGTTGAGACGCCTGAGGACTATATGGGTGACGTTATCGGCGACTTAAACAAACGTCGCGGTCAAGTAAACTCTATGGACGAGCGAAACGGAAGCAAGATCATCACGGCTTTCTGCCCGCTAGCTCAGATGTTTGGTTACTCTACTGACCTTCGCTCTATGACGCAAGGTCGCGCTACTTATTCTATGGAATTTGACCACTATGAGGAAGTTCCAAAGAACGTCAGCGAAGAGATTATCAAGAAAAGAAACGGCTAAGCCGAATTTGGCGGGGATGCGAGTCCTCGCCTTGAATTTAGTTAAACGACTGCCAGCAACTTCGTAGTTGGGGCAAGTCGTGTTTTTATATAATAAAATTTGACAAGCTGTTAAATTTAGTTGATTTATTACTTGTATGTCCTCATAGCTCAGCTGGATAGAGCGCAGAATTCCTAATTCTGAGGCCGTGAGTTCGAATCTCGCTGGGGACACCATTCCACCTAAAATATACCCCCAATTTATGGACTTTCCTTAAGTCTTCAAAATACGTATACAACATATTTATGTAGTAATTTCACTTATGGTTAGCTTAAAAAGAAAAGCGAGCCACTGATACTACTAAATAGGGCTAAATTTTAGAATTTCTTAGTATGATTTCTAGCGCGATCAAACTATTCGCTTTTTAAATAAACCATAGTAAACAAAATCAGCTAAAGAACCGATACGCTCTTTAAAAACCGACAAATACGGTAAAATTTTAGTATTTTATTATATACGGCTTAAATTTTAGGCTCAAGATAAATTAAAAGATCCATGAGATAGCGATAGACGCGCATTTGCTTACTGCCGCGCTTATACGGCTTAAATAGTAAATTTAATAAGCCAGCAGCCTAGTGACATCTTTGTTTATTAGCCGCCAAAAAAGCTCCGCAAAATATTTAAATGCGGCAAATCTATACATCAAGTTTCTAAAAACCAGGCTAAGCATTGCCAAAAAATTTTTGGTAAATTTAACGCTACTACGGCCGCAACATAAGACAAAAATTTTATTTATACACCTTGAACATTGTCGTTTTTTGTAGCGATCGCCTAGCTAAATTAAAAAACGCTTCCCTTCATTTTATAAAAATTATGGTATAATTGGCGATAGTTTTCTGTAAATAGAACACTAAAAACATCAAGTAATTTTATAAAGGAGTCCTTAATGGCAGTAACACAAGCCCAAGTAGCGCAGCTTTACGTTGCGTTATTTAACAGAGCCCCGGAAGGCGACGGCTTTAGAGCGTGGGTAGCCGCAGGCGCGACCAAAACGCAGGCTCAGATAGCCAACGAGATGCTAGCATCTCCGGCTACGGCGCCTTATTATGCTAGTCTAGGTATAGACATAAGCACAAACAGAGGCTATGTAGAGCTCATCTACAAAAACATCCTAGGCAAAGACTATGTAAGAGACCCAGACGGTATCAACGCATGGGTTAGACACCTAGACGCAGGTCACAGCAGAGGAGACACTCTAGTTAAACTATTTGAAGTAGCCACTTCTGCAGAAGCTAGAGCCGCAGACCCGGTAGCGGCGGCGGTATTTGCTAATAAAACAGAGATAGCCTCTTATATGGCGCAAAAGATCGCCGATATCAGGCAAGATCTCTCCGGAGACTACGATTACAGAGAGTTTCAGGAGATTATAAAAACTACTACGGCTACCAACCTAGACGAGCAAAAAGCTAGGATAGACGCGTTAGCAGCCTCTACCGTACATAACCTAAGCACGGATTCAAACGAGATACTAGGAAGCGTAGGTCAGGATATATTTAACGCCGTAGCCGACAGCGTCGTAAGTAACGCTACTCTAAAACCTACCGATAAGATAGACGGCGGCGGCGGAGAAAACACTCTAAACGTTAGAGTAAACGATAGCTTTAACGGCATGACTACCGGCTATATCAAGCATATCGATAATCTAAATTTAACCTCTACGGCGCCTACGGCCAAGACTTTTAACGCGCGAGGCATAGAGGGTCTTAAAAAAGTAACCCTAGATAGCCAAAATGGTTTAAATTTACTAAATCCGCAAAATATCGTGGACATTAGCCTCCAAAACGTAACTAGCAACGCCGCCGACGGCTTTAAGCTAGACTACAACTCAAGCACCATCGCTGGCGTTAACGATACTCAAAATTTAACCCTAGATAAGGTAAATTTACACAAATATGCTATTACCGGCGTAACGGGAAGCGACGATGCGGGTATTAATATCCCTAATATCGAAAATCTAAACATCTCTACTAAGGGCGAGAAGAGTAACGTAACTATAAAATCCGGCACAGGTACGGGAAATCATTATAAAAATATAACTGTAAAAGGCAACACCGACCTAACCGTAAAAGCCGAAAGCGACCGCATAGAAAAATTCGACGCATCAGCCTTTACGGCCACTCTTGATTATACTTACAAGGCTTTAGCTACTACTCCTTCCGGTGCCACTAGCATCATCAAAGGTGGTAGCAGTAAAGACGTCATAAATTTAGACTTTAAAGACGTTAGTGCGGCAAACGCTAGACCTTACTTCGAGATAGACGGCGGAGCGGGTAACGACGAAGTGATCGTAAAACACCTAAAAGCCAACGAGAATAGATTTAATATCAAAAACGTAGAAAAAGTCGGCATCGAGAAAGTGGATACCGGCGTAGCCAACAGCACCGCTACGGCAGATTTTACCGGCTCAGACGTCACTCATCTATATACGAGCAAATTTAAAGACAATCTAAAAGTAGTAAATTCGTCTATAAAAAGCGTTACCGTAGATAAACCGGCCCTTGACGAGAGCGGCAACCCCGTTATTGCTAGCGGCCCTTATGGTACTACGCAGTTTACAAACGGCTATCTAGAAAACATCAATGTAGAAAACACCATAGATCCTAGAAATCCGGTAGGCGAAGCTATCATAAACCCTACCGTTCCTGGTCTAAGAAGCAAGGTAACCGCATACGTATCTGCCGACGAGAGCGAAAAAGTAACCGTAAATATCGGTAAAAACGTATATGCGCAAAAGATAGCGGGCGACTGGGTAAACTCTGATAGAATGCATGCAAATGAAGGCATAGGCATCATCGCCCCTAGAGCTAAAGATATAACCGTAAATTTCAACTCTCCGGGTACTTTAGGTAACTCCCACGCAAATACTACCGGCATAAGCATAACTAATGTGGCTCTGGCCGATCTTAGTACTACCGCCGGTGCAAACCAAAGAGACCTTAGCGGCGCATTTGACAAGTTAACCATAAACTCAAAGTCAAATATCCTAAGCAACGTTGACGCCACTTTCCTTGAAAAGCTAAAAGTGTTTAATATCAACACGGATACAAATTTCGAGGCTATCGACGATAGGAAATTCGAGGCTATCCAGCAGATTAACGCAAACGGTCTAGCCGATAACAACATAAAAACAGGTAAAGTGTATTTTACAAATAATATCCTAGGCAAGGCCGACAACGATACTACTCCGACAGCTGCGGTAGCTACTCAAGCCATCGGTATAACGGCTAAGAATCTAAGCGCGTTTAAGGCAAACAAGGGTATCTTTACCAAAGGTAGCATAGACGTAAGCCTAGATAACATGCAAGGTCAAGTAGAGATAACAAACGGTATGGATCAAGGTACCGACGCTACTATGGCTAGCCACTATGTCGATTATCATAGCACTACCGTTAACACCCAGATAAACTATGCATACGGCGCAACCGGCGCTAAAAACTCCGTCATCACCGATGGTACGTTTAAGGTTCACGGAAATAACATAACCAACCTACTAATAGGCAACGTCATAGCTAGAGACATCGATATAAACGCGGGTAACGCAAGAGGCAACGTGAGCTTAGCAAGCGGCGGCGGTCAGTATACATACGTACCCGGAAATAACCAAGTCTATGCCGATGCCGTAGGAAGAATCGGTAACGACAAAACCATAAACAATACCGTCGACCTATCTCAGATAGCAGGTACCTATCACGTAGGCGAGCTTTTCGGTCAAAATATCAAATTTAAAGCAGGCGTATTTACTACTCCTACATATTTTAGCGACAAGATAGACGGCACTCTAGAGACTGACGCTTCTAAGAACTATGATTATGCTACGACAAATACCATAAAGGCCAACTTCGGTGGTCAAAGAGCTAACCAAAACTCTGCTAGCCTAGAGGCTAAGGGCGTCCAAACGGGTAGCGATAAAACGAACGTCTATGTTAAATTTGACGACGGCTCTCACTCTCCGAAGGATCTAAAAACCTTTACTATGAAAGGCGAGGACGTAAATTTAGTCCTTAACGGCAAGTACAATTCAGCTGATGCATCCGTACTAGAAACATTGGATCTAAGCGGAGTGAAAGCCGGTTCTACATCTTTCGTAAATTTATCGGACGTTAAATTTTCTACGAATGTTACCACCACTTACGGTAGCAGTTTGCAACAGAATTATGGTTCATATCACAATGAACGCGATTTTGATAATAACAAATTCGGTTTCGGCGCAACTAGTCATGGTAGTCTAAAAAATCCTTTCTACGATAACCAAGCTTCTGCAGCTGCAGACAACTTCAAAGCTACGTCTACATTACCTGAGTGGGGTGCTCGTGCGGCGGTCGGAGCTAATGACGGCGTTGCCAGTGACGATGTGCCGACTTTCTATGGTACGAAGTATATCAACGGCGAAAACTCTACTACTATGGTAAGAACCAAGAGTGTGATGGGGGATACCCAGCACACCAAGCTATCTCTTATCAAAGGTACTCAGGGTAACGACGTAGTGCTTCTAGGAGATAAGATGGCCACTGGCGTAGCGGCAAATCCTGACGGTATCAAGCGTCTAAACGTAGAGCTAGGCGACGGCGACGATATCATCCATACTGGTAAACTAGACGATAACACAGAGATTGTCATCGACGGCGGTAGAGGCCGCGACGTGTTTGACGTAAGTAGATCAAAGACTAACGCTACCGTAAATAAAATCGTAACTATCAAAAATATTGAAGCAGGCGATAAGATCAAGCTAGCCGACTACTTCGCTCACGGATACGATCCGAAAGACCCGGATTCAGACGGTAAAGACGCAAACTGGGGAGCTGTTCAAAACTACGGTAGCGATAAGGTTCAGTTCTACACGGGTAACCATCCTGGCGCTTCTACTTCAGTATCGGATCACGGTCAAACGTTTAAAGCCGTAAACAATAGCACGGCTCCAGCGGATAACACCACGCCTCCGCTTACGATCACTGGTACTACTTCGGGCAACTCTACTAGTACGGTAAACGGCTACAAAACTCCTACCGGTACTGCAAGCTTTGAAGAAAAGCTTAACGATACTCTTGCTGCTGGCGGACATGTCGGCGGCGATAGATACGTATATCAGGCCAATCACGGAGATTTCTCTTGGCAAACCGGAAACAGTACGGCATCTGCGGCAGGTAAAAATATCTCCTCTAATAAGTGGGGAACGACGGTCGATAGCACTAACTACGGCTTTAATAATTCTACCAGTCCGTTCTACGAGTCTGGCAAACCGGCTGTGAGAGCTACTAAATCTGTAGATGTTACCGGCGCCGACGGTGGGCAAGCTCTACCTAGCGCTTGGACGGAAGGAACTCCTCCTACTCCGCTTGATCCTAACGGCTTAGCTTGGGCTACTTGGACAGCTACCAACGTTAGCGGTGGTACGGTAAGTTACTATGCAAATAACGGCACTGCCGCGCCTTTTTCTACCGCTATGATAAAACAGGGAAATTTGCTTTATGATGCAACTAAGCATACGTCAGTAAGCAACGTATTGTATTATAATACGTATAACGACATCAACAATACGGCCGGCGGCGGTATGCAACAAGGCACCCCTGTGCCTGGAACAAACGGTGGCGTCGTCATCCAAAACTCTGGCGTAGCCGGTACGAAGTCGGCAAATGCGGGCGCTATCACGGCAAATAACCTCAAAAAGAGCATCATAGTGGATACGGCTACGAATAGCGATAAATATACCGGCGGTATAGGCGCTAACGACCAGAGCTTTTATGACGCGCACAACGCTATCAAGGTTACCGTAAATTCTAAACTCACGGACTTGACGAGCGTAGCCGGTATGGATACTTTGATACAGGCGGTAAATCACGCTATATCTAGCAACAAACTATGGGGTAACGATGTTACGTATTGGACCTCTACTCCTACTCCTTTCGGTAAGTATGCAGATGCAAACAGTACCTCGACTACGCCTGATAGCGTAATCATGGGTTATACTAGAACAATCTCTGCTAGCGGTAACTACGACGCTCATAATGACAGACTATACGCTTTCTCATGGAGAGGAGATACGTATCTAGTCTATGATAAGAAAGCCGTAGCACACAACGGTAACAATGCTATAGGACAAGAAGATACCATAGTTAGACTTGCGGGCGTAAATTTAGACTCTCTAAAATACACCGTAGATCCAAAAACCGGAACTATCACTATCGACGACGTTCAGTTTGGCGGTTGATATAGTTTTTATCCCCATTCCCCGAGCGACCTTTGCTCGGGGTACTTTCTTTTAAATTTAACCGACTACTTAGCAGATCCAAAAATATATACAGCCGTAAACATTACCTCAAATCAAAGCTTGTTTTAAATAACGATTTTTAATACCGCGAGTATCTTACTTGCTCGGCAAAATTCAAGCAAATAAAATATAAATTATTTCTTCATTTAAGCTTATATTTTAAAACTAAGTTATATAATCATACTATATGATTAAAATTTAACCCAAGGAGGATGCCAAAGACGCCAAAAGTAATAAAGGTATTTAGTATAGAGTCGTAAATTAAAGATTTACAGGTAGATAGCTAACATAAATTTAAAGGAGAAGCTATGAAAAACTCAAACGTTTCAAGAAGAGATTTTGTTAAGTTAAGTATGGTAGGTGCAGGAGCTTTAGCTCTAGGCGGAGTAAATGCGCAAGCAGCCGTTAACGCTAAAGACGTCAAATTTGACGAGGAGTGGGACGTAGTTATCGTTGGTTCCGGTTTTGCAGGACTTGCAGCGGGTATCACTGCAGCCGAAAAAGGCAACAAAGTCCTAATCCTAGAAAAGATGGGGCGCGTCGGCGGCAACTCTGTTATCAACGGCGGTATATTTGCCGTTCCAAACAGCGACAAGCAAAAAGCCGAAGGCATCAAAGATAGCAACGAGCTATTTATCAAAGACTGCCTAAAAGCCGGCCGCGGCCTAAACCACGTAGATCTAATCGACACCATCGCTACTCGCGCTCAAGATGCATATAAACTAACTCTAAAATGCGGCGCTAAATACATAGATAAAGTTACTCACGCAGGCGGACACAGCGTACCTAGATCGCTTCAAACAGCTAACGGCTCGGGTTCGGGTATCGTTCAGCCGATGGTAGAATACTTTAAAAACCTTCAAGGCTGCGAGCTAAGACAAAGAGCTAAATTTGACGAATTTGTCCTAGGCGAAGACGGCGGCGTAGACGGCGTGATCATCAGAGAGGATTATAAATTTGATCCAAAGAGCCAAAAAGACGACGCCGAAAACACTACCGGAACTAAAAAAGTTATAAAAGCTAAAAAAGGCGTAGTACTAGCCGCAGGAGGATTTTGCCGCGACGTATTCTTTAGACAAGTTCAAGATCCCTCTATCCTGCCTACCACAGATAGCACAAACCACCCGGGCGCGACCGCGGGCGCTATGAAAGAGGCGTTTAGGATCGGCGCAACTCCAGTGCAACTTAGCTGGATACAATTTGGTCCATGGGCATGCCCTGATGAAAAAGGCTTTGGCGTAGGCTCTATGTTTAACGTAAACGGAAGCTTCCGCTACGGCATCTCAGTCGATCCAAGAACGGGCAAACGCTATATGAACGAGCTAGCAGACCGCCGCACCCGCTCTCAAGCTATGTTTAAAGTAATCGACGCAAAAGCGGATATCTATCCTATCAACTTCTGCGATAGCGATGGCGTAAAAAACATGGTCATACCTGAGCACTACACTAAACCGCTAGAATCTGGCGTACTAAAGAAATTTGAAACCTTAGACGAGCTAGCGGCTTTTTATAAAATCCCTGCCGCAGAGCTAAAAAAGACCGTCGAGAGATATAATAGCTTCGTTAAATCAGGCAAAGACGAGGACTTTGGTAAACCTATGGATAAAACCACTACAAACGGCGTAGATATCTCCAAACCACCGTTCTACGCTATGCGCGGTACGCCAAAACTCCACCACACCATGGGCGGTATCGACATCAATACCAAAGCTCAGGTTATCTCGCTACAAACAGAGATGCCTATTCCTAGACTATTTGCCGCAGGCGAGATCACGGGCGGCGTACACGGAGCCAGCCGCTTAGGTAGCGTGGCGATTGCAGACTGCTTAACGTTTGGTATGATAGCCGGAGAGAATATAGGCTAAATTTGGTAAAACGAAGTTCTTGCGAGCACTTTTAAATGATTTCGTAAATTTCGCCCTGCGACAGACTATATGTCTAGTCTTGGGACGAAATTTACTTCTTCTATTTAGCTGCGAGCGTAGCGACGTAGAAAACATTTAAAATCATCTCGCGATAATTTGTTTTAAATTTGCATTTTTTGAGCGCTTTTCAGCCGCGCTTTGCTTACTGCTTTGCAAGAAACGAAGTTTGTCAAATTTTAACTTCTTCTGCTTGCAGCTGCCAGCTTGCGAAGCAGAAAACCACAAAAATCGCCTCGAAATACTTGCAAATACTATTTCGTATCGCAAGCCAAATTTAAGACTAAATTCGAGAATTCGGCTTGCGGTACTTTTAAATTTGAAGTCAAATTTATAAGATTTACTCTCCCAAAAACCATGACGCTTTTACGCGAGTAAAACCGCATCGCTGCCTTTAACTTCGCCTTGCTTGCTACGAAACGGCGATTTGCCGTCTCTACAAAAGCGCTGCACGGAGAAAACTAGATGAAATGGGAGTTTTTTGCGTTTCTAGCAAATTTAAGCCGAAAAACTTTGCTCCGAGACGAAATATACATTCTATCTCGGGCTAAATTCGCGCTTTTTTAGCGGTTACTAGCCGCGGCTGTTTTAGCTGGGGCGGCGATTTGGGAGCTAGAGGGTTTTGCATGCGACGCTGCTAAATTTCAGATTAAATTTAAGCTCAAATCAAAAATCCGGCCCAAACTCGAATTTTGCCCCGTAAATTTAATATCAGTTCAAAATAGATTTGTATATACTTAGGGCTAAAATTTATATCCGCAAGGGGGCGAAGTTGGATAAAAATCTGGGTAAAGCAAAGTTGCAAGGCATCATAGGCGCAGTCTGCACGGTGGCTATGAGCGCGGCATATCTCGCAGGCGAGGCCGTCTGGATCGTGCGTTTGCTCTCGCTACTACTTGCGCTGGCGTTTTTTTACTATGCGCTAGTTCGCATCGAGGAGGCATTCGGACAAAATGTTTTTAGGATTTTTAAGTACGCTTATAACGGCTTTTTAGCCATGATTTTATGCTCCGTCGCTCTTTATGTATTTGATAAAGATTTACTCGGTTTGATCACTAACTTCATCATCCCGCTTAGCGTATTTGCCGTGTCGATCGCTTGGGTCGTTATAAATTTCAAGCTCGCAAACGCGCTTGATTGCGTGCTTTTTAGGGTTTATGCGTGGATGCTTAGCATTGATATCGCCGCAAATTTTCTCTACGGCATGCTGGAGGTTTTAGCCCCGACGCTCATCGCTCCCGTCGTCAAATTTATACCTCTTGCAAACGCGCTTTTTGGTTTATTTACCGCAAGCGCGCTGCTTTTTGCGTGGATTAGCGTTAAATTTCCAAAAACCGAAGCGGAGTAAATTTAATCGCCAAAAGCCTTTGCTTAACTCAAATTTCGCTACAATCTCTCAAATTTATACGAACGAGGAGCCAAATTTGCAAAATACTCAAAAATCTAAAATCCGCTGCGACTGGGCGGAGAAAAGCGAGCTGGAGCGCGTATATCACGACGAGGAGTGGGGCAAGCTCATAAAAGACGATGCGAAATTTTTCGAGCTAATCGTGCTCGAGGGCTTTCAAGCGGGCATCTCGTGGTATGCCGTACTGCTTAAGCGAGAGGCGATGCGAGCAGCGTTTGA